>DASRJV010000043.1:0-4814 GCA_035649295.1 Propionibacteriaceae bacterium | reverse complement strand
AGCGAGTTGATCAAGGTCGCCGCCAACGCGTTCCTCGCGACGAAGATCAGCTTCATTAACGCGATGGCACAAATGTGTCAGGCTGCCGGCGGCGATGTCGTCCTGCTCGCTGACGCCCTCGGGTACGACAAGCGGATCGGGCGGGACTTTCTGAACGCAGGGTTGGGGTTCGGCGGGGGCTGTCTGCCCAAGGACATTGCGGCGCTGGCCGTACGCGCCGAGGAGCTCGGCATAGACGTGCTCAGCGACTTCATTCGTTCTGTTGAGGCGATCAACGCTGGTCAGCGAACCGAACTTGCCGAATTGGCGATCGACCAGGCCGGTGGAACTGTGGCCGGTAAGCGGGTCGCGGTACTGGGGGCGGCGTTCAAGCCCGGCACCGATGACACTCGCAACTCTCCTGCGCTGACCGTGGCTGATCAGCTGCACGCGTCCGGGGCGGACGTACGCATCTATGACCCGCAGGCAAGACTGCCACCGCGCGAGGGATTCACCCAGGTCGCCAGCGTCGAACAGGCGCTGCTGGGCGCTGACGTGGTGTTGCACTTGACCGAGTGGCCTGAGTTCCGCCAGCTGGACCCCGAACGCCTCGGTGATCTGGTCAGATCCAAGGTGATCATCGACGGCCGCCTCAAGCTCCATGCCCCCACCTGGCGCAACGCCGGCTGGAAACTCGTCCAGATCGGCCGCGCCACCACTCTCTAACGCCGAGTTGTCAGCGTCTGTGGCTGCTCTGGCGACCCCTAGCGCTGACAACTCGAGGGACACCGATGGCGCAGAGGTCGGCGACGACAAGAGCTGGCTCCACCCGCATCTCGATCGCCGTCGCCCGGAGCACGTGAGCACCGCTGACGACGATGCCGCGCTCCCGGCGCATGTCGATCTGCCAGCTCTGAACATCGAGGTGGTGCGCGCCGTCAACCTCGAGTACAACTGTCCGTACATCACCGAGCTTCCACTCAGCGTCGAGATAGCGCAGCCGTCCGTGTGAGTCGAAGCGCTTGACCTGGCGATCTGGCTCTTGAATGCCAAACCGCCGACAAACTCTCATCAGGTCGATTTCGCTCAAGGCTTGTGAGCCACCGCGAATGTCACGAATTGCTTCACGAAGGTGCGCTTTATGTCGTACGCGTCCGACATGCTGCATGGCCTGATCGAGCTCTTCGGCAGTACACAACCGCTGCTGCACCACGGCCGCGACCAGCGCGCAGGCGAATCGCGACCATGGTTGCCAGGCAGCGGCATCAATCGCCGAGCGTGCAACATCAGTGCACGGCAGCCCAGCGAGTTCGACATGAAACTCCGGTCGTACCCGTCGTGATTCGTGCACCCGCACTCCGGGGAAGGGATGACAGCGAGCCCCACGCGGAATGATTAGGTGAATTTCGCCAGCTTCCTTCGCGAATGACTTGAAACCCGCGAGTTCAAGGGACGTATGGCTGGCAAGCGCCGCCGGATACCCGACATCCAGGACTGCGATCAGCATCAGCTGTCTACGGGTCGGAGCGCCGTTCTGCATGAGCAGGACGTGATCGCCCCACTGTGTCCAGCGGGAGGCTCTGAGCTGATTTCGCGTGAAACCACGGGTTAGATCGAGTTGGTCAGACCGGTCACGCCTGATGACACCAGCTTCCCGTGCGGCTCGACTGACCAGGGAATCCGGACCGTACGGCGCGCAGATCACGTCTAGATCATCCGGTTGGACTCCGGAATCGTTCGCGGCGATGAGAACCTGTTGATGAGCACCCGACCTGCGGCGCCGATGTGGACAACCATCTGGACTTGTCAGCGAGAGTGGCTGCTATGGCAACCACCGACGCTGACAAGTCGGCGTTAGGCGAGGCGAGCGGCGAGGTTTTTGTCGAGTGTGTCGAGGAAGTCTTCGGTGGTAAGCCAGGCCTGATCGGGGCCGACGAGCAGAGCGAGATCCTTGGTCATGGCACCGGACTCGACAGACTTGACGACGACGTCCTCCAAGGTCTCGGCGAACTTGATCACCTCTGGAGTGTTGTCGAGCTTGCCCCGATGCTCCAGTCCGCCGGTCCAGGCGTAGATGGAAGCGATCGGGTTGGTGGAGGTCGGCTTGCCCTCCTGGTGCTGTCGATAGTGCCGGGTCACGGTGCCGTGGGCTGCCTCAGCCTCAACAGTCTTGCCGTCCGGCGTCATCAGGACGCTGGTCATCAGGCCGAGTGAGCCGAAGCCCTGCGCCACGGTGTCGGACTGTACGTCTCCGTCGTAGTTCTTGCAGGCCCATACGTATCCCCCTCCCCACTTGAGGGCAGCGGCGACCATGTCGTCGATCAACCGGTGTTCGTACGTCAGCCCGGCCGCCTTGAACTCCGCCTCGTACTCGTTCTCATAGATCTCGGCGAAGATGTCCTTGAAGGCACCGTCGTACGCCTTCAAGATCGTGTTCTTGGTCGACAGATAGACCGGATATCCACGCTCCAACCCGTACGCGAAGCACGCGTGCGCGAAATCGGCGATCGAATCATTGAAGTTGTACATGCCTAGCGCTACGCCACCGTCGGCCGGGTAATTCGCGACGACATGCTGAATCGGCTCACCACCGTTCTCAGGCGTAAAGGTGATGGTGAGCTGACCAGCACCTGGCACCTTGAAGTTGGTGGCCTTGTACTGATCACCATGGGCGTGACGGCCGATGATGATCGGCTTGGTCCAGTTCGGCACCAGCCGCGGAATGTTGGAGATGATGATCGGCTCCCGGAACACCACGCCGCCCAAGATGTTGCGGATGGTCCCGTTCGGTGAGACCCACATCTTCTTGAGGTTGAACTCCTTTACCCGTGCCTCATCGGGTGTGATGGTGGCGCACTTGACACCGACACCGTGCCTCTTGATCGCGTTCGCGGCGTCGACAGTGACCTGGTCCTCGGTGGCGTCGCGATGGGTGATGCCCAGGTCGTAGTAGTCGAGATTCACATCGAGATACGGATGGATCAACCGATCCTTGATGAACTGCCAAATGATCCGTGTCATCTCGTCGCCGTCGATCTCGACGACCGTGCCTTCGACCTTGATCTTCGCCATGCCGCCAACCTATCGAATGGGCCACCTCGACTTCGACGGGCTCAGGCGGCGTACGACGGCCGGTACACGAGGTCGACCCGGTCCTGAGGGCGCTGCGCCTCCTCGTACGCGTCCTCGCTCGGCATCCAGTCGGACAGCCAGCGGTCCATGCGCTCCGGGCCGTCCCGCTCCAGGGCTCGCGCCAGCCGAACCTGGTACGGCACTTCGACCCAGATCGTGAAGTCCCACGGGACACCGAGCCGGTCATCGGTGGCCGATACCCCCTCGACAATGACCGGCACCCCGACTGGAACGGTGTGCCACTCCGCACCCACGTTGCGGTCGAAATCCCAGCGCTGGTACCGACCCGGCCGACCGTCGAGCAGCGGCTGCAGCAGCTGCCGAACGAACCGGTCCCGCTCCCAGCCGCGCACGTCCGGGCGCGCGAAATCATCGATGTGCACCACCACCGACCCGGGCAGTGCTGCCGCGATCCGGAACGCCAGCGTCGTCTTGCCGGTAGCCCCCTTGCCATCGACCCCTACCCAGCGGGTCCCCTGCCGCCCCTCAACAGCGGCGACCACGGCAGCGACCGGGTCGCCCGCGGAGCTGTGATCCAGCATCAGACCTCACCATGCCAGGAGTTCTCGGCCTTGCTAGCGTCACCCTACGTATCGACCGTCCCACGTTGGAGGAAAGTCCGTGAGCACACCCGTGAAGGTTGCCGTCACCGGCGCCGCCGGTCAGATCGGATACAGCCTGCTGTTCCGGATCGCCAGCGGCTCGATGCTCGGCCCGGACCAGCCGCTGGAGCTGCGCCTCCTCGAAATCACCCCAGCACTCAAAGCCCTCGAGGGCGTGGTCATGGAGCTCGACGACTGTGCCTTCCCGCTGCTGAGCAAGGTAGAAATCGGAGACGACCCCAAGACCATCTTTGATGGCGCCAATTTGGCCTGCCTGGTCGGCGCACGACCCCGCACCAAAGGGATGGAGCGTCGGGACCTATTGGAGGCGAATGGCGGCATCTTCAAGCCGCAGGGACAAGCGATCAACGACAACGCTGCAGATGACGTCAAGGTCCTGGTGACCGGCAATCCAGCCAACACGAATGCGCTGATTACCATGCGCAACGCTCCCGACATCCCGGCCGAGCGGTTCAACGCGTTGACCCGCCTCGACCACAATCGAGCCAAAGCTCAGCTCGCCGCGAAGGCAGGTGCCAGCGTCAATGACATCACCCATATGACGATCTGGGGCAATCACTCGGCGACCCAGTATCCCGATCTTTTCAATGCCCTGCTGCGTCGGCAGAATGCCGCCGAGTTCATCAACGACCAGGAGTGGCTGGAATCGACCTTCCTGCCGACCGTGCAAAAGCGTGGAGCAGCAGTCATCGAGGCGCGTGGCGCCAGTTCAGCGGGAAGTGCCGCCAACGCGACGATCGAGCACATGCGGGACTGGGTGCGCGGTACGCCAGAGGGCGATTGGGTGTCGATGTCGGTCCCGTCGGATGGCTCGTATCAGATCCCGGAAGGCCTCATCTGCTCATTCCCCTGCACCACCACTGGCGGCGCCTACCAGATCGTGCAGGATCTGACCATTAATGCCTTCTCCCGCGGCAGGATCGACGCCAGTGTGGCCGAGCTCACGGAGGAGCGCGATGCGGTCCGAGCGTTAGGTCTTATTGCTTAATGCGCCCGCCACGTTTGGCACGACCGCCACACTGGTTGCCATGAGCGAAAGCCAGCGACCGGACCCGTTCAGCCGCGAAGGATCACAACCCT
>DASRJV010000042.1:0-27308 GCA_035649295.1 Propionibacteriaceae bacterium | reverse complement strand
CCTCACCGTGCTGTCGATCGCCCCCTTGATCGCGCGCGCCATCCGTGAGGTCTTCGAGGAGGGCTCGGTCACCAGTCTCTTCAACGGGCAGGCGTAACCCGCTGTTTGAGATCTGTGCCCTGGGCCTGTCGACGGGATGTTTCCACAAGCTCAGCGCCCATGATGCTGACCTGTGTGACGGCAAACCGAAAGCCGAGTTGCCTCCGAATGTCTGCTGATTCTTGGGCTGGTTGTGGCGCCGGGCGGGCGGATCCCTCGATGGCTCGGCGTGCTCGCGAGTGTAAACGGAGTGCTGCTGGTAGGGCTTTACCTGGCGCGGCTGATCATCCTGCATCCAGCTGACCCGTTGGTGTTGATTCCCGCACTCATGACCGCTTTCTGCTGAATCCCGCATGGTACCTGGGGCTCGCCTTCTAGTTCTTCCCGTCGCCAACGCGTCTCTGATTTCGCATCACCGTTGCCCTGATTCCGCCCAAGAACGAGGATCTGACAAGCACTCGCGATGCGTTTTCAGGGTCAGTTGGCCACTATTGGACCTTGTCGGCTAAGGTTGAGCGGTTGCCTCGGCGAGGGTCGCAGGACCGTAATCGACTAGGTCGAACGAGCTGCGTCCCCCTCGCTGAGTCGTAATCGAGAATGCTGACGAAAGTTTCCGAGGAGTTCGTTCGTGCCCGAGGTAAAGCTCACAGCCGAATTGCGCACTGAGTTCGGCAAGGGTGCTGCCCGCCGGATCCGTCGCGCCCACAAGGTGCCCGCAGTGCTGTACGGCCACGGCACCGCCCCCATCCACATTTCCCTGCCCGGTCACGAGACGCTGCTCGCGCTGCGCACTGCAAACGCACTGCTGTCCATCGAGGTCAACGGCAGCTCCCAGCTCGCATTGCCCAAACAGGTCCAGAGCGACCCGCTGAAGCACACCATCGAGCATGTCGACCTGGTCATCGTGCGGCGAGGCGAGAAAGTCACCGTCGACGTGCGCGTGCAGCTCGAGGGCGAGGCAGGTCCCGAGACGCTCGTCGTGGTTGATCACAACAGCATCCCGATCGAGGCCGAGGCGACCGACATCCCGCAGCAGATCGTTGTTTCCATCGAGGGATTGCCGCCTGGTACCCAGATCTTGGCTCGTGACCTCCAGCTTCCAGCGGGTTCGACTGTTGATCTTGATCCGGAGACCCTGATCGTCAATATCACCAATGCACCGACTGTCGAGGCCCTCGAAGCGGAGCTGGCCGAGGCTGAGGCGGAGGCGGGCATTGAGCCAACGATGGCTGCGACCCCGGCCGAGCCGAGCGAGGATGAGGCGACGCCCGAGTCCGAAACTGCCTAGCTGGCAGCCGCGTCTGCCATGAGCTCCTGGCTGCTGGTCGGTCTCGGCAACCCCGGTCCGGCCTTTGCATCCCAGCGGCACAACGTCGGCTACCGCGTCGCCGACGAATTGGCACGCCGGATAGGCGTGCGCTTCAGTGCCAAGCGTGGAATGCGAGCCGAGGTCGCGGAAGGCAGGGCCGGCCCGCCGGGAGAGGACGGATCACGGCTGGTACTGGCGAAATCTCGTACGTTCATGAACGAGACTGGTGCGGCGGTCAGCCGATTGCTCTCCTACTACAAGTTGCAGCCGGCCCAGATGATCGCCGTACATGACGAGCTCGACATCGACCCTGGCCAGTTGCGGGTGAAGTTCGGTGGTGGCGACAACGGCCACAATGGGCTCCGGTCGATCCGCCAGTCGCTGGGTACCGGCGACTTTTTCCGGGTACGGATCGGCGTTGGTCGTCCGCCGGGCCGGCAAGATCCGGCGGATTTCTTGCTGAGCAACTTTCCGGCCAGCGCGCGGGAGGAAGTTGAGGTCGAGATCAGCCGGGCGGCGGATGCGGTCGAATCACTCGTTCTACTCGGGCTCGACCGCACCCAGAGCAACTTCAACAACTGACTCGAGCTGACCCGAGCCCGTTGACTGCTTACGGCGGCCTGTTCGCCCCGGCTGCCCTGAGGGGCTACGCGTCAACGCCCAAATACCGGAGCCGATCCACCTTGCGGGGGATGCCTTTCTCGACCTTCTCCCACCGACCGTCTCGCAGCACGTCATAGGTCCGGAAGGCACACGGCACACCCCTGGCATGCATCGGATCGAGCGAATCCATCAGCTGGAAGTGGAGATGCGGGGCGGTCGAGTTGCCGGTGTGGCCGACGCGGCCGAGCACCTCGCCGGTTTGCACTATCTGACCTGGCGCGACCGGAACCGAACCGGGCGCCAGGTGCGCGAAAGCGGCAAAGACGTCGCCATGCCGCATAAGTACGTGATTGCCGAGGAGCGACGGCAGGCGATCCGGTCCGAATGTCACGGCGTTCTTGAAGGCGAGGACAGGCTCGCGCAGCGGGTGGATCCACCCTCGCTCGGCGACACCATCGGCGGCTCGCACGACCTCGCCGTCGAATGGTGCATGGATCTCAGCTCCCCACGCATAGCAGTCGCGGGTAGGTACGCCAATGAAGAATCCGCGCAGAAGCCCGGCGGGGTGGTAGCGGAGCCCGCTCCGCGAATCGACCATGAGCAGGTCGTATGCGAATCGCTGGCCGAGCATGTTGGTGCCGTGGCTCGGGATGCGATCGCCGGGCGTGTTGACGGCGACCCACCGTTCACCGCGGAGAGGGAAGTCGACGATGACCGCGCCATCGAGCTCGTTGGCCACGAACTTCATGCTAGGAGTCGCCAAAGCAGCAAGGGCAGTGCTACAAGCCGCAGTCGATCGGGCATTCGTCGAGCCGGTAGCCTCTCTGGGTGACCCTCACGGGACTCGTCGATCTTTTCTGCACCGAACCCACCCTCATCGAGACCATCGGTGACGCGCGGGCTCGGCGACTGCCCGTGCTCGATGTCACGGCACCGGCACCAATGCGGCCGCTCATGGCCGCCGCCTTGAGCGCCTCAACCGAGCGTGGTGGTGCCGGCCGCCCGGTGCTGCTGGTTAGCTCGACCTTTCGCGAGGCAGAAGAGTTGACGGCTGCGTTGCAGTCGCTGATCGGCGAGGAAGCAGTCGCGTACTACCCGGCGTGGGAGACGCTGCCGCACGAGCGGCTGAGCCCGGGCTCGGATACCGTCGGCCGCCGGCTTGAGCTGCTGCGTCGGCTCGCGGGCACCAGCGATCTTCCGGCGCCGCGGATCGTGGTTGCGCCGGTCCGCAGCGTCCTGCAGCCCCAAGTCAAAGGGCTTGCCAACCTGCGACCGATACGCCTCGCGGTCGGCGAGGACATCGACCTCACCGACCTGGCGGCGGGCCTGGTGGATGCTGCCTACATGCGCGTCGACCTGGTCGAGCGGCGTGGTGAGTTCGCCGTACGCGGCGGCATTGTCGACGTCTTCCCTCCGACGGAGGAGCACCCGGTACGTGTGGACTTCTTTGGTGACACCGTCGAAGAGATTCACTACTTCTCCGTCGCCGACCAGCGATCCAGCGACGTCGCGCTGACCGAGATCACCGCGTCGCCTTGTCGCGAGCTGCTACTGACCGACGACGTACGCGCCCGCGCAGCTGCGCTCGCCGAAAGGCATCCCGAGCTGATCGAGATGCTCGACAAGATCGCCCAGGGACATCCGGTTGACGGGATGGAGGCACTGTCTCCGGTGCTGGTGGACGGCATGGAGCTGCTGATCGATCTGCTGCCGACCGATACCCACGTACTCATTTGCGATCCTGAGTTGGTTCGCGGCCGGGCCATCGAGCTGGTCAAGACCAGCGAGGAATTCCTGCATGCGTCCTGGGCAGCTGCGGCAGGGGGAGGGAAGGCGCCGATCGACCTAGGCGCGTCGGCCTACCAGCCGCTCGCCGAGGTCCGCGCCGGCGCGCTTGCGCGAGGAATGGCGTGGTGGACCCTCTCGCCGTTCAGCGCAGGACCGCTTGATGATCTTTCGCCAGACTCAGGACACAGTTCCACTGAGCACGAAGAGCCTGTTCGGACCGAAGATGGAGAGATCATCGACCTCTCTGATCGGGTCAGCGGCCCCGGCGTGGAGTCGCGGACCATTCCGGGCCAGATCGGCGAAACCTATCGTGGCGACACCGAGGCGGCGGTCAACGAAATCACCAAGCGAGTCCGGGACGGCTGGCGGGTCGTCGTGACGGCCGAAGGCCGCGGTACCGCAGACCGGATGGCCGAAGTGCTCACCGAACATGAGTTGCCCGTGCGGATCCTGTCCTCGCTCGACGAACCGCCCACCACTGGGCTGGCAACCATCGTCACCGGCCAGCTCACTCACGGATTTGTCGCCGACCAGATCCGGCTCGCACTCTTCACGGCATCTGATCTTTCGGGCCAGCGGGCGACAGACAGGGCCAGCCGAAAGCTGCCGGCGCGCCGCAAGAATCAGATCGACCCACTCGAACTGGTTTCCGGCGACCCGGTCGTGCACGGCCAGCACGGGGTCGGCCGCTATGTCGAGATGACGCAACGGACGGTGGCGGGTGCGACACGGGAGTACTTGGTGATCGAGTACGCGCCGTCCAGGCGCGGCCAGCCCGGTGACCGGCTCTATGTACCGATGGACTCTCTTGATCAAGTAACCCGTTACGTCGGCGGCGAGAACCCGACCCTGGACAGGCTAGGCGGCGCTGACTGGGCCAAGCGCAAGGGACGGGCGCGCAGAGCGGTCCGTGAGATCGCTGCCGAATTGATCAAGCTCTATGCGGCACGACAGGCCACTCGAGGCCACGCATTCTCTCCCGACACAACCTGGCAACGAGAGCTGGAGGACGCGTTCGCCTACATTGAAACCCCGGACCAGTTTGGAGCAATCGAGGACGTCAAGCGGGATATGGAACAGATCGTGCCGATGGATCGGCTGATCTGCGGAGACGTCGGCTACGGCAAGACCGAGATCGCCGTACGCGCCGCGTTCAAGGCAGTGCAGGACGGCAAGCAGGTGGCCATGCTGGTTCCGACAACCTTGCTCGTGCAGCAGCACTATGCGACCTTCGCTGACCGCTATGCAGGCTTTCCGGTCAACGTTGCGCCGCTCAGCCGGTTCGCCTCCGAAGCCGAGGCGAGGGCAACTATCGAGGGTCTCGCCGACGGCCGGGTCGACGTCGTGATCGGCACGCACCGGCTGTTGTCGGGCGAAGTGATCTTCAAAGACCTGGGTCTGGTTGTCATTGATGAAGAGCAACGCTTTGGTGTCGAACACAAGGAAGAACTCAAGCGGCTCCGCACCCACGTCGACGTGTTGGCCATGTCAGCTACTCCGATCCCGCGAACTTTGGAGATGGCGATCACGGGCATTCGTGAGATGAGCACGATCGCGACTCCGCCGGAGGAGCGCCATCCGGTGCTCACCTTCGCCGGACCGTACGACGAGGCTCAGGTCACCGCGGCCATCCGGCGCGAGCTGCTGCGCGAAGGCCAGGTGTTCTACGTGCACAACCGGGTGCAGAGCATCGACAAGGCAGCGCGCCGGATTGCGGACCTGGTGCCGGAGGCTCGGGTCGTCACTGCACACGGCCAGATGAGCGAGCAGCGCCTGGAACAGGTCATGATCGATTTCTGGGAGCGCCGAGCCGACGTGCTGGTCTGTACCACGATCGTCGAAGCCGGCCTCGACATCTCGACCGCCAACACGCTGCTGATCGAGCGTTCCGATCTGCTCGGTCTTTCGCAGCTGCACCAGCTGCGCGGCCGGGTGGGACGCAGTCGTGAGCGCGGCTACGCGTATTTCCTCTACCCACCCGACAAGCCACTGACCGAGACCGCATACGACCGGATCAGCACCATCGCGACCCACAGCGACCTTGGTTCCAGCATGGCCATCGCCATGAAGGACCTGGAGCTTCGCGGCGCGGGCAATCTGCTGGGCGGTCAGCAGTCAGGTCATATCGCTGATGTCGGTTTCGATCTCTACATCCAGCTCGTGGGGGAGGCGGTCGCGGAGTTCCGTGGGCAGGACGCCGAGCCGGAGCCCGAAGTGCGAATCGAGCTGCCCGTTGATGCACATCTGCCCACCGACTACATCGAGTCGGAGCGGCTGCGGCTGGAGATGTACAAGCGGCTCGCCGAAGTTCGTAGCGAGGCCGATGTCAAGGCCGTAGAGGCCGAGCTGCACGACCGCTACGGGACACCACCAGCCGAGGTCCTCAATCTCATCGCGGTGGCAAGATTCCGGCTGCTGGCCCGATCGGCCGCGCTGACGGAGATCGTCGGGCAGGGTCGGTTCATCCGGCTCGGTCCCGCACACCTCGCAGAGTCACGGGTCATGCGGCTGCAGCGGCTCTATCCGCACAGCGTGGTGAAGGATGCTGTCGGCTCAGTGCTAGTGCCTCGGCCGGCGAGCTCGACTGCTGCGCATGACCCGTTAAAGGACACTGACTTGCTGGGCTGGGCGTCTGAGTTAATCAGAGAGATCTTCACAAACTCGTGAGATTCACGACCGCCGACCCAGCGTCTGAGCTGTAGCGAGCGGAGCGAGCCATCAGACACAGCGAGCGGAGCAATCAAACGCGTAGGATCACCTGCGGTAGTCGTTTCCCGGGAGCCTGACGCGCGAACCGGGAGTCAATCATGAGGGATGGTCCATGAGGTTTCTGGCTCGCCGGGGGCGGGGCGCGGCACGCATCGCGGCGCTCGTCGGTGTGGTCTTGGTCACCCTGCTTGCGGCCGGCTGCGCCAAGGCTGACCCCAGTGTTGTGGCATACGTAGGTAACTCGAAGATCACCCAACAGCAGGTGGATGATGCGGTTGAAGGAGTGTCCACAATCTTGGAAGAGGGCCAAACAGTGTCTCGTGCGGCCATCATCAACGCCCTGATCCACGGTGCCATCGCGCAGCAGGTCGCTGCTGCCAACAAGATCACAATCACTGACGGCGAGCGCGACACGCTGATCAAGAACAGCAATCTCGCCGGCCTACTCAACGTCCCCAAGGCTCGCCCTGTCGCCTACGACGTGGCCGATCAGCAGATTGTTTCGGACAAGATCGGCAGCGCGGCCTATCTGGCAGCTGTCGCGGGGCAGCAGGTCACGCTCAACCCGCGTTTTGGTGTGCTGGATCCCAACCAGAAAACAATCATCGCCGATCAGTCGGCGTCCTTGGCCGAGCCAGGGCCCACCCCCTCGCCGTAGTGTCGCTACCAGAGCTTGAGCGACTCGTCTCAGTGGTGACGCGGCTGCGCCACGAGTGTCCGTGGGACGCCCAGCAGACCCATCGCTCGCTGGTGCAGTATCTGATCGAGGAGACTGCCGAGACGATCGAAGCTATTGAGGCTGGGGACCAAGATCATCTTCGCGAGGAACTGGGGGATCTGCTGCTGCAGGTGCTCTTCCACGCGGAGATCGCAAGCGAGCAGGCGAGCGGCTTCACGGTAGAGGAGGTCGCTCACGACATCGCTGACAAGCTGATCTTCAGACACCCTTACGTCTTCGCGACCGCCGAGGTACCCACCGACCTGCACTACACCTGGGAGCAGCGCAAGGCTGCTGAGAAGGGCCGTACCTCGGCCCTACAGGGAATTCCCGAGCAGCTTTCCGCTCTGGCCCGAGCCAACAAGATCATCAGCCGGGCTCGATCTCGGCGCCTGGACCTGGTGCTACCCGACGACCCGACCACGGCAGAGGAGGTGGGCCTGCAGATCGTCGTATTGGCCGCCCGCGCCCAGGCCGCCGGTATTGACCCTGAGCAGGCGCTCCGCGACGCGGTACGAGGCCTGGAAGCCCGGGTCCGGGATGCCGAATCGGCGCCTAACGAAGAGTCTTCGGTCTAGAAGCAGGGCACTATCCTGTGGACATGTCGGAGCCACCCAACCAACGGCCGGCCCCCGAGGCGTACCCGCCACACACATACCCGCCTCAGAACTACCCTCCCCAGAACTATCCCCCTCAGGCGTATCCGCCCCAGAACTATCCGCCCCAGAACCCGCAGAATCAGCCGTACCCGTTGAATCCCGCTGCGCCCTATCCGGTGCAACCGCACTATCGGCTCCCGCACAAACCGAGCGAGGAGTTGCGACGCGACGCTGAGGCTGCGTTGGCGGCACGGATGGAACTAGGGCCCGAATACACCGAATACGTCGCCGCCAGCCTGGCGGAGCGTGTGGAAGACCTCGCAGAGGTCCGTGCCGCAGAGCTCCGGCAGCAAGCCGAACAGGCCAGTCGGGCACAGGCGGCTGAGAACACCGGCCGCGGCCGGCAGCTTGCGCTGGCCATCGTCTCTATGGTGATGGGCATTCCGATCACGGCAATTACCGCCACGAACGTGGACCCCGCCATCATCGGAGTAGCCGTCTCCTGGGCAGGCATCGTTGGAGTGAACTGGGTCCACGCCAGGTCACTACGCAAGAAGAAATAGCGCATCTCGAGAAGAGCCGCATACCAAACGATTCTGGGCATTCGCGCGTGCGGCGCTGCGCTCTGGGCGCTGCAGCGCCGATAGGCTGAAGCCACAAATCGGTTTTACGTGCCCGGATGCGTGGAATTTCAGCGATTCGGGACAGCATCGGAAAGGGCGGCGCTGTGGCGAGCATTGAGTTCATAGGCGCACGAGAGATTCTCGATTCCCGCGGTAACCCGACCGTTGAGGTCGAAGTCATCCTGGACGACGGCTCGGAGGGCCGGGCCGCTGTTCCCTCAGGTGCGTCGACTGGCGCATTCGAGGCGGTCGAGCTGCGTGATGGTGAGGCTCGCTATGGCGGCAAGGGCGTCAGTAAGGCCGTACTAGGTGTGATCGACCAGCTGGGGCCCGAGCTCATTGGGTACGAGGCCAGCGAGCAGCGGCTGGTGGACCAGGCAATGCTGGACCTGGATGGCACGGACAACAAATCCAAGATCGGCGCCAACGCCATTCTCGGGGTCTCGCTGGCCGTGGCCCATGCGGCTGCGCACTCCGCCGATCTGCCGCTGTACCGCTACGTCGGTGGGCCGAACGCGCATCTGCTGCCGGTGCCCATGATGAATATCGTCAACGGCGGGGCACATGCTGACTCCGATGTGGACGTGCAGGAATTCATGATCGCCCCGATCGGTGCCTCGACGTTCCGGGACGCCCTTGAGATGGGCACGACGGTCTATCACTCGCTCAAATCGGTGCTGAAGAAGCAGGGGCTCGCGACCGGGCTTGGTGACGAGGGCGGCTTCGCCCCCAACCTGCCGGCCAACGTGGCGGCACTGGAGCTGATCTCGACGGCAGTGCAGTCAGCCGGCCTCACGCCGGGCAGTGACGTTGCGCTCGCACTGGACGTCGCCAGCACCGAGTTCTTCGACGCCGGAACATACACCTTCGAGGGCAGGGCACTGTCCGCCGACGACATGACCGGCATCTACGAGCAGTGGATCACCGACTTCCCGATCGTCTCGATCGAAGACCCGTTGGCAGAAGACGACTGGGCGGGCTGGAGTGCGCTGGTCAGCAAGATCGGCGACAAGATCCAAGTGGTCGGTGACGACTTGTTCGTTACCAACGTGACCAGGTTGCAACGGGGTATCGCCGAGAAGGCAGCCAGCGCTCTGCTGGTCAAGGTCAATCAGATCGGTTCGCTGACCGAGACTCTGGATGCGGTCGATCTGGCGCACCGGGCCGGCTTCCGTTGCATGATGAGCCACCGTTCCGGCGAGACCGAGGACACCACGATCGCCGATCTTGCTGTGGCGACCAACTGCGGTCAGATCAAGTCGGGTGCCCCGGCGCGTACCGACCGGGTAGCCAAGTACAACCAGCTGCTGCGGATCGAAGAAGATCTCGACGACGCGGCCCGCTACGCCGGCGCCTCGGCATTCCCGAGGTTCAAGGCCTGAGCCAGTGCCATCCGGTCCGCGACCGACCTCCCGCCCAGGCGCAGGTCCTGGGCGGGGGAAGCCGCGAGCCCCTAGCCGGGCACGAAAACCGTCCTCGTCAGCGCGTACGGCGAAGGCAGAGACAGCGGGGCCAGAAGGAACCGTCGGCCCGCTGCTACGCCGCGGTTCCAGCGTGACGGCACGCGCGATCGCGCTAGCGGTGGTGGTGGTGATCTTGACGATCTCGTACGCGACTTCGTTGCGGATCTACTTTGCCCAAGCCCACGAGATCGCTACAACGAAAGCTGAGATCGCGGAGCGTCAGCAGCGGATTCAGGAACTGCAGGGCGATTTGGCTCGCTGGGACGATGAGGCGTATGTGAGGACCCAAGCCAGGGAGCGGCTCGGGTGGGTCGTGCCGGGGGAGACCGGTTACACCGTCGTGGGTGCCGACGGCAAGCCGCTCGGTGGGGGAGCGGCGATCAGCGCGGAGACCGCGCCGGATGAGCCGGCGCAGGACTCCTGGTGGTCCAAGCTGTGGGGGTCGGTGGAGGCCGCGGATCAGCCGGCGCCGGTCAAGACCAAGGTCGAAGAAAAGACGATCACCGTCAAAACCAAGCCCCGTTGAGGGTCGGTGCGTGGTGTGCCCTGAGCTTGTCGAAGGGCGTTCGACAAGCTCAGGCCGCATCTCCGTTCAGCGCAGAGTCGTCCGTATTCGATCAGCGCTGGGCAGCGAGGAAGGCCTCGATCGCCTCGGCAGTGGGCAAGCTTGGACTCGCTCCTCGCACAGTGACCGCCAAGGCGCCAGCAGCGAGGCCTCGTTGCAGGGCCTCCGGAAGCGAGGCACCACGAGCCAGGCTCGCGCCGAGTGCGCCGGTGAAGGCATCGCCAGCCGCCGTGGTGTCGACCGGCGTTGCTGGGAAAGCCGGATATTCCTTGAGGCCATCTGAGCCTAGGACGATGGCGCCGTGCTCGCCGCGCGTGATCATGGCGATAGCGGCGCCGCGGTCGATGAACCAGCGCGCCGCCTGTTCGGCAGAACTGAGATCCGATACAGAAATACCGGTCAGTACCTCCGCCTCGAGCTCATTTGGCTTGATCACTGAGACCCCCCGCCAGATCGCGTCGGGGATGACTTGCGCAGGCGCCGGGTCCAGCACCAATCGCAGCTCGCATGCTTGACAGACCTCGGCTACCCGTTCGACGACGGAAAGTGGAATCTCCAGTTGCACGAGGACGACGGATACCTGATCACGCAGCACTCTGAGCGCGGCCTCGACATCGTCTGGGCTCAGCCTGTGGTTGGCGTTCGGAATGATCATGATGTCGTTCTGGGCAGAGCGCGCATCGACGCGGATATGCGCGATGCCAGTCGCGCCCTCCATGATGCGTACTGCACTGACGTCCACACCCTCGTCGGCGAGCGCACCCAAGGTGAGGTCGCGGAACATGTCCTCGCCGACCGCGCCGATCATGTGCGTAGGCGCACCTGCGCGTACTGCGGCGATCGCTTGATTGGCGCCCTTCCCCCCGAGCACCAGTGAAAAGTCGCTGCCGATGACCGTCTCACCCGGTCGTGGCAGTGGCGAGCCGAAGGCCGCTAAGTCTGCGTTGATGCTGCCTACGACTGCTACACCGCTGCGATCATCCATGTCCCCAATTTTGTGTGCTGCTCGCGCAATCGCGCGTGGAACTCGCCTACTTCGTCGTCGCTCGCACCGGATCGTGCGCCGCCGTGCTGCGGAGGAGAGAGCCGACACGCTTCTCGTCGGCGAGCGACGACAAAGTAGGCGGCGTCCCGGCGCGATCCGCAGCGAGCGGCAGCGAGCAATCAAACAGAGGAAAGAACGCCTCCGCTCACTCCATGCAGATTGCTCGCTCCGCTCGCTGAGGCTGGCGCTCGTTAGCCGCTGCCTTCCTCGCTCGCATTCGCTCGCTCGTCCAGGACAGCGGCGCGCCAACCTGGCTCAGCACGGCGGCGCGCGATTTCCCGACGCTCGCAGCACGAGCGATCGCGTGGACTTCACCGACTGGGAGGATTACGACTGTGCTCGAGCCCATGACCGCCGCCGATGAGGCGACTGTCGCTGCCCAGTTGCAGCGGCCTCCGCGCGGTGTGGTGGGCATCGCGTATCGCTGTCCTTGCGGAAAGCCCGCGGTCGTGGTTACCTCACCTCGGCTGCCGGACGGCACACCATTCCCGACGACGTACTACCTCACGTGCCCACGGGCCGTCGCTGCCTGCTCCTCGTTGGAAGCGCAGGGCTTGATGGCCGAGATGAATCAGCGGCTGGAGCATGATCATGATCTTGTGGTGGCGTACCGCCAGGCCCACGAACAATATCTCGCCGACAGGGAACAGTTCGACTCGGTGCCGGAGATCGCCGATGTCAGCGCGGGTGGAATGCCCGATCGTGTGAAATGTCTGCATGCGCTGGTGGCTCACTCACTTGCCGTCGGCCAGGGAGTCAACCCGTTTGGCGACGAGGCAGTACGCGCACTGGGGGCGTTCTGGGATCGGCCGTGCTTGGAGGATGCCTGATGACAAGAGTTGCCGCCATCGATTGCGGAACGAATTCCATCCGTCTGTTGATCGCCGAGCCCGACGGCGCCGGTGGTCTGAAGGATCTAGACCGACGGCTTGAGGTGGTACGCCTCGGCCAAGGCGTCGACGCCACTGGTGAGTTCCACCCCGAGGCCTTGCAGCGGACGTTCGCAGCGGTGGACCAGTACGCGGAATTGATCAAGGAAGCCGGCGTGCCTGTCGAGAATGTGCACTTCGTGGCAACGTCGGCTACTCGCGATGTCAAGAACCGCGAGGCCCTCTTCGCTGGTATCGAGGAGCGTCTCGGGGTGCTGCCCGATGTGATCAGCGGGGAGACCGAGGCGCGCCTGTCCTTCACGGGGGCCCTCAGCCGAGTCACCCCGGCAGGCGAGCCGGTGTTGGTCATGGACATCGGCGGGGGTTCCACTGAACTGATCACGGGCAGCTCCGCTGGGGATCTGCACAGCGCAATCTCGCTCAATGTTGGATCGGTGCGGGTCACCGAACGTTTCTTGAAACAGAATCCCGTTGCAGATGTTGATCTTGTGCGAGCCACTGCGTACGTCGACGAGCTGCTGGCGGGCAGTGGGGTGGACTTCGGCTCGATCGGCACCTGGATTGGAGTCGCAGGCACTGTGACGACACTGGCCGGAGTGTATTTAGGGCTCGAGCAGTACGACCGTGAGCGGGTGCACGGCGCAGTCATCCCGCTGCCAGCAGTGGATGAGCTGCTGCGCCAACTGGCCGAGATGACGGTTGACGAGATCCGGGCACTGCCGTCGATGCACCCTGGCCGGGCGGATGTGATCACCGGGGGCGCTCTGGTCGAGGCCCGAATCGCGGCGCGCTTGAACGTGGAGGACCTGATCGTCAGTGAGTCGGACATTCTGGACGGCATTGCCCTGCAGCTCATCGACCGGTGACACAATGCCGCGATGACCTCTCTTGCCATCACGGTCGTCGGTCACGACCGGCCTGGCATTATCGCGCAGGCTGCCAAAGTGCTGTCGCAATGCGGTATGAACCTCGAGGACTCCTCGATGACGCTGTTGCGCGGTCACTTCGCCATGACCTTGATATGCGCAGGCGAGGCCGACGCCGATCAAGTCGAGGCTGCGCTGCAGCCCCTCGTGAAGGGCTCGCTGGATGTCACCGTTCGCGAGGTTCCCGAGGAGCCGGACCTGCCGCCGCTGGGATCCACCTATCTGGTGACCGTCCACGGTGCGGATCGCCTCGGGATTGTGGCGCGGCTGGCCAGTGTGATCGCCCAGGCAGGCGGCAACATCACAGATCTGACCACCCGCCTGTCGGGAACGCTCTACGTGTTGCTGGCCGAAGTCGACCTACCACGTTCGGCCGATGTCGCTACGCTGCAAGCTCGGCTCCGTGAGGTGTCTACCGAATTGGGCGTGGACACCAACATGCGACTGATCGAGAACGACGAGCTGTGAGTCTGACGCTGCCGAGGATGCCTGACGGCCGGGTGCTCGATGTGGTCCGAGCGCCAAGCCAGGTGCTTTCAGTTTCCGGATCACCTGTCGATCCGGCCGATCCCGCGGTGGTACAGCTCTGCGCCGATCTCGTTGCGACCATGCGCATCTCACCAGGGTGTGTTGGGCTCGCCGCGCCGCAAGTCGGGGTGTCGGCGAATGCCTTCTGCGTCGACGTCTCTGCCCATTCGAAGACCCGGACCACGCACGGCCTGATCGTGCTCGTGAACGCCGAAATCGTGGAGGCCAGCCGCAACGAAAAGGCTCGCGAGGGCTGCATGTCGGTGCCCGAGCTCACCGGCGACGTGAAGCGAGCGACCAAGATCACTGTGGCGGGTCTGTTGCCACTGAGCGGCGAGCGAGTGCTGATTACCACCGATGCCTTCGAGGCTCGTGCGCTGCAGCATGAGATCGACCACTGCGCCGGCATGCTGTTCCTCGATCGAGTCGTCGGTGCGCACGCGGTCTACCCGCGGAAGGTCTATCTCCAGCCGCCCGACGCCGGGGGCAATGCGCGCTGAGATCATCGAAGCGCCGGGTGGCGATGCGCGCTGAGCTCGTCGAAGCGCCTTCGACAGACGCTGTCCTGAGCCGGTCGAAGGGCTCAGGTCGCAATGACCGCATTGACGATCGGAGGTCGACTCTCGGACCTGTGGCCACGCCGCGAGCAGATGTAGGGTCGGGCATCGATGAACGATCCGGCCTCAGGTCGCTGGCCGTTCCGGCCCGGCGCCGACCGGCCCAGAGCCCCGCGCAATGGCCGCGGTCCGGCCGAAAGCGGGCAGCGCCGAACCCTGACCAGCGCGCTCGCGCGGCACGCCGTCCGTGTGCGCTCCAACCGCGCCCTGCTCGCGAGTGTCGGAAAGGCCCTTTTGCTCACTTTGCTTGCCGCACTGGCTGCGGCGCCGCTCGCGGTCGTCTGGGGAATCAGCCACGCGCAAGTGGACGACTACCTTGGGCCCCACCGAGTCAATTTCGCAAGCAACTTCCGAGGTGAGATCGAGCTCAACCTCGGACCGATCGGCAACGCCTACCTCGACAGCCCGGTACGTCCGATTGGTCTCCTGATCACTGTGGGCGGCGTCGATACCCCCGCAGGGAGTCTCAACTCGCTGTTCTCAGAGCAGACGCTGATCGCCTACACCAGCCTGTACACCGAGCCGGAAGAGGCGCTCTCCGGCATCGTCGAGCGTTTGGCGGGCGACGCCGTGCGGGAGGGTCTCAAGGCCGAAGCCGCTCTGCTGCTCGGCATCGCGATCTGGCAGCTCCGTCGCCAACTTGTGCCGTCGTGGACCGCGACACGGATTACCAGACGACGCGCAGCAGCGATTTACCTAACCGTTGTCGCATTGGTCATCGGCTCCATCCTGGTGCCCGAGAGACCGAAGTATGCGCGATATCCCGTCGCTGTCGCGGACGGCGGGCGCTTTTCATCCCTGACTGTCGACAGCGTGCTGCTGGCTGACGTCCTGGACCGCGGGATCGAGGGCATCAGGCTGTTGAGCGAACGCCAGCAGCGGGCCGTTCAGACCTACATCGGCTCGGCAGCTGCCAGCCTGTCAGGCCAGCTGGATGCTGTGCCGAGTCCCACCTCCGACGAAACGATGATCTTGGGTTTCAGTGATCTGCACTGCAACCAGGCGATGACGGAGCTGATCGGCCGGCTGGCCCACGTGACCAAGCCGTCCTTGGTCCTGAGCTCGGGCGACGACACAGTCAATGGGACTGCCGCTGAGCGCGGATGCGTACGCCGCGAGGCCAACATCCCTCCTGCGGTTCCCTTCCTGGTCGCGACCGGAAATCACGACTCTGACGTGACTGAGGCCCAGATGAGGAATGTCGGGATGACTGTGCTTGATGGCCAAGTCGTCGAGGCTGCGGGGCTGGGCGTGCTCGGTGATGACGACCCAGAGCACAACATTCCGTTCAGCGTCGACCGCGTCAAAGATCGGCCCGAAAGTGAAGAAGAGATGGCGCAACGGCTGATCGACGTGGCCCGCGACAAGCCCACTGACGTGCTGCTGGTCCACCAGCCTGTCGCCGCGCGAGTGATCATGAACTCGCCGAATCCGCCGGCACCGTTGGTGCTTTGGGGTCACTACCATGCCCAATCCGGCCCCAGGGTGATCATGCATGATGATGGGTCGTGGACTGTCGGTATGCAGCAGGGCACTGCAGGTGGGGTTCGCGAGCCGACGTTCACCTCCTTCAGCACGCCGTTCTCCCCGCCACTGATCAGCGCCGATGTCTACTTCTACTTCCGTGACAACGCCACGGGCCTGATCACTGGAGTGCAGCCGGTGCACTTCCGGCCGGATGCGAAGGTGGTGATCGAGGACCGCATTCCGACAGGTGCCCTGAGCGAATTGCCGCCCGAAACTCGGATGAAGCTGGACACGACATCGCCGACTCCCAGCACGGAGGCGTCTCGCTGAGCCGAGCGCGCGGCTAAGATCACACAGGCCACGGATGGCTGGCCCCCGTAGCCCAAACGGCAGAGGCAGGCGGCTTAAACCCGCTCCAGCATGGGTTCGAATCCCATCGGGGGCACTGTGTTGAATTGCTCGCTCCGCGTCTAATTGCTCGCTCCGCTCGCTGTGGATCGCGCCTGGAAGCCGCTGCCTTCCTCACTCGCTCGTAGACGAAGAGCGTGTCTGCTCGCTCGTTCGTCCAGGCAGCGACGCGCAATCCACGTCGCAGCGGATCGCGCTCTGGAGGCCGCCGAGCGCGCCATCCGTCTGAAGATGGCAAACGTGGCACGTTACGACGTCAGACGCACCCGCTGGCCGTCTTGAGAGGTGAAACGCAGGTCGGCGCGGATCGTGGCGACCGCGCAAAGCTCACAGCTGTTTCAAAGCCGGAAGAAACGGCTGGTGCCCGGCGTTTCAGTAGACTGATTGATGCGCCACCCGAGGCGCTTGACCAGGAGGACACATTTATGTTGCGCAGTTCGAACCCGATCCTCTCCAAGCAGGACGCGTTCACACCCGCAGCACCCCAGTACAACCAGAACCCGTACGACCAGGCGCCAGCCGGCTACCCCCAGTACTCCGGCTCCCCGCAGACATCTGTGCAGTCGCTCGAAGGTCGGATGACCTTTGACGATGTCGTCACGAAGACCGCGGTCACCATGGGCCTGCTTATCATCGCTGCCGCCCTGGCGTGGATGTTCGTACCTGACGCGCTCTACTTCCCGGCACTGATCGGGTCGGGGCTGATCGGTTTCATCCTTGTGATGGTCGTCGCCTTCCGGCATAAGGTCTCGCCCCCTTTGGTGCTGCTATATGCCGGCATCGAGGGCATCTTCATCGGCATGATCAGCAAGGTGTTCGAGAACCTTTACGACGGCATCGTCGTTCAGGCCGTGATCGGTACGTTCGCGGCAGCTGCGGTGACATTGGCGGCGTACAAGTTCTTCAACATTCGCGTCACGCCGAAGTTCCGCAAGGTCGTGATCATCGCGACGATCTCGTTTGCGCTGGCCTTGCTGATCAACTTCGTGCTTTCGCTTTTCGGTGTCAATCTCGGATTTGTTGACGGTGGCACTGGCGCGGTCAGCATGCTGGCTGTGGTGTTCTCGCTGATCGGCGCGACGCTCGCCGTACTGAATCTGGTGCTTGACTTCGACTACATCGAGCAGGGTGTCGCCATGGGCGCGCCGGCGAGTGAATCGTGGCGGGGTGCATTCGGCCTGACCGTGACGATGGTCTGGTTGTACATCGAGATCCTGCGGCTGCTCTCCTACATTCGCAGGTAGCACGCGGAAAGTAGCTGGTTCGCCAGCTGATCATCCAAACTTGAGGGCCGCGCTTCCGACGGGAAGTCGCGGCCCTCACTCGTTCCGCCCAGTGGCGCACGTGGTCGAGAGCCATTGCGCCGTAAAGTCGTGCGCGTGGAGTACGTCAACTCGCTCATCGATCTCGTCGGGCATACGCCACTGCTCCGGCTCTCCCGGGTCACTGATGGTGCAAAGCCGCTGATCCTGGCCAAAGTGGAGTATCTGAATCCTGGGGGCTCGGTCAAGGATCGGATCGCGCTCAAGATGATCGAAGCCGCGGAGCGGGAGGGCAAGATCAAGCCCGGCGGCACAATCATCGAGCCCACGAGTGGCAACACCGGAGTGGGCCTAGCCATGGTCGCGCAGGCCAAGGGCTACGCCTGCGTGTTCGTCTGCCCCGACAAGGTGAGCGAGGACAAGCGCAATGTGCTGACTGCGTACGGCGCGCGTGTGGTCGTCTGCCCGACCGCCGTCGAGCCGGAACATCCTGACTCCTACTACTCGGTTTCGGACCGGCTGGTCCGCGAGATCGAGGGAGCCTGGAAGCCTGACCAATACAGCAACCCGAACAATCCGGCAAGCCACTACGAGACCACGGGTCCGGAGATCTGGGAGCAGACCGAGGGCAAGATCACCCACTTCGTGACCGGGATTGGCACCGGTGGCACGATCAGCGGAGCCGGCCGGTACCTGAAAGAGGTTTCCGATAGCCGGGTCAAGATCATTGGCGCTGACCCGTCCGGCTCGGTCTACTCAGGTGGGACCGGTCGGCCCTACCTGGTTGAAGGAGTCGGCGAGGACTTCTGGCCGGTGAATTACGACCCCACCGTTAGCGACCGGGTCATTGAGGTGTCCGACGCCGACTCCTTCGCAATGGCTCGACGGCTGGCACGCGAGGAGGCGCTACTGGTCGGCGGATCCTCCGGGATGGCCGCTGCGGCCGCCATCCGGCTGGCGCATGAGCTCGACGATCCCGAGGCGGTGATCGTTGTGCTCTTGCCCGATTCCGGCCGCGGCTACCTCACCAAGGTCTTCAGCGACGCGTGGCTCACCCGCTATGGCTTTGCACCCCGACCTGATCTACCCGTCCGAGTGGTCGGCGACGTGCTGCGAGAGAAGTCGGGCGACTTGCCGTCATTGGTTCACACGCATCCCAACGAAACGATCGCCGAAGCCGTCGCGATCCTGCGAGAGTACGGCGTGAGTCAGATGCCCGTCGTACGTGCGGAGCCGCCGGTGATGGCCGCCGAAGTCGTTGGTTCAGTTAGCGAACGTGGGTTGCTAGCTGAGCTTTTCGGTCACCGCGTGCGTCCGGCGGATGCAGTGGCGGGCGTGATGGAGGAGCCGCTCCCGATGCTGGGTGTGACCGAGCCGGTGGCCGAGGCGGTCTCATTGCTGCGTACCTGCGACGCATTGCTGGTCCTCGACGACGGCAAGCCGGTAGGCGTGCTGACCCGACAAGATCTGCTCGGCGACGTCCACTAGCCGTCTAGCTCACTGAACCACCTCGAGTAGCACTGAGAGCAGCAGTCGCCAGTTCTGGGTCCACGACACGGAACGCCAGGATTCCAGCGGCACCCACTGGGCCGATTCGGTCGTGCCGCCCTCGTCTACCACGACCGGCTCGGTCGGATACGGGCAGCTCGCCCGATAGACCAGGCGTACTGCGTGGAAGTCTTCGACCGTCCCGTATGGGCTACGCCCCACCCAGTGTGAGGTCTGCACTCTGACGAGTTCCCCGAGAATGATCTCCTGGGAGGTCTCTTCGGCCACCTCTCGGAGTACCGCCGAGGTCGGCGGTTCATGATCATCGAGCCCACCGCCTGGCATCCCCCATCGTCCGGTGACAGCAGTTCGCCCGGAGTACTCCGTGGCGAGCAGGCCTCGGCTCGAGATGACCACCGCGTACGCCGCAAAACGTTGCCTGACAGTCGGTCGTACGCCGTCGCCGAGCACTAGTCCGGCGTCGCGTCCCTGCCTGCCTGCCCGGGGACGCGGCTCATCGACTACTGGACGCACCAGCAGGCGGAGGATCAGGTCGCCTGAGCTGGCCCGGGTGGCATCGATGGGACGGACGATGAGGTAGCCACGATCGAAGGCGAGCACGTCCGGATCGGCGCCATGATCGAGGATCACCTCGAACGCCTGGGCACCTTCCTCTGTGACACCGACGACCAGCACGTGGTCATCATTGCGTAAAAGTCATAGCTGCGAGCGTCGGGAATCGCGCTCCAAGCGCGATGCGCGAGCAGCTCTAAAGTTCTCGTTTCAGGTGCGGCCGTCGACGTAGCGCTGGACAGTCGGGCCTACTTCGGCTACCAGGTCCTCCGTCTGGCGGTTCATCAGACCCGGCAGACGCAACACATAGCGACCGATCACCAGCCCCAGAATCTGGGAGGCAACCAGACCTGCTCGCCTGTTCGCTTCCTCCGCTGAAAGGTCGTCGCGAGGTAGTACGCGACCGACGACTTCGAGGGTGAGGAACTCGCCGGCAGATCGAGTCAGTACCGGATCTGTCAGCGTGGTGCGGATCGCCGCCACCAGAGATGGCTGAAGCTCAGAGTCCCAGACCCCCAGGACGCTCCTGACGAGTCGTTCGCCAAGACCCGCCCTGCCACCAGCGGCGACCTCCTCGAGCATTCCTGGCAGCCCCAGCGGGAGCGCGACCGTGGCGAGAAAGAGTTGCTGCTTGCTCTCGAAATAGTGATGTATCAACGCCGCATCCACTCCAGCCTCGGCCGCGATGGCACGCATCGACGCACCTGCGAACCCCTTGGCCGCAAATGCGTGCCGGGCAGCCGTGATGATCTCACCGCGGGTGTCCTGATTGCCCGGGCGGCGGCCGACTCTGGGCTCTCGCTGGGCGGCCACTGTTCCTCCTCGACGCAGGCCTTCGGACAACAATCCCGCGGGACTCCAAGTCTGACAGTCCCTCAGTAGGCTCCGGTAGCGTTGGGCGCCGTGCAGACCCAACGAGCGTCTCGATGATCGACGCTCTGGCATTCGTTGTGATCGCGCTCGCCGCTGTGGCCGTGATCTGGGGCCTGGTGACTGCAGTAATCAACAAGCCGCCAGGCAAGGCGCAGCTGCTCTTCGCTGCCGGAGTCGAGGTGGTCACCGTTGTCCAGTCGATCGTCGCTGCTGCCAAGCTGGCGGCGGGTTTCCGCCCGGTCGAGCTGGCGACCACGATTGGCTATCTGATTGTCATCGTGCTCTTGATCCCGATTGCGTGGTTCTGGGCCAATTCCGAGCGCAGCCGCTTCTCGGGCATCGTGCTGGCGGTCGCTGCACTCGCAGTTCTCGCCATGACCCTTCGCCTGCTCGTGCTCTGGACGCCGGCCGCATGACGGATGTCCCAACTCAGCCGACGGGCTCCACTGTTCGCAAGACCAACAGCGGCGCTGGCCGCGTACTTGTCGCCGTTTACGGCATTTTCGCTCTTGCCGCGACTGCAAGGGCGAGCGTGCAGCTTCTGACGAAATTCGAGCAGGCGCCACTGGCATATCTACTGTCTGCGCTTGCCGCACTGGTCTACATCGTGGCGACGATCACGCTCGCGCGTGGCACTCGCGCCTCTCGCCGACTGGCTTTGGTCGCGATCATTATCGAGCTCGTCGGCGTGATTACCGTCGGCACGCTCAGCGTTGTCGACCCGGAGGCCTTCCCCCGGGCCACCGTGTGGTCGGTGTATGGGATCGGCTACGGCTTGGTTCCGCTGGTGCTACCGATCTTGGGGCTGGCTTGGCTCTGGCGAACTAGACCAGTCAATCAGTGACGACAAGATCATCAGGCGCGAAGACACGCAGCTGAACATCATTTGCGAAGTGCACAGGCCACATGGAGAGGCCGAGGTAGTCGGCTGCCGAAGTGAGGCAGCGGGCCCAGCTGCGATCCGCATCATCCATCGGGTTGCGGCCAGGGCGAGTCAGCAGCATGGCCACAGACCCACCGGCGCCGCTCGTGCCGACAATGTGCCGGCACATCTCCAGCAGCGCGCCACAAGTCTTGGCGTCTGCCCAGCGAGGGATCTCGTCGATCTGCGTGAGCCGCGGACTCATCATGCCGTCGGGCGCCAGGAACGCGATCCACAGCAGTGGCTGCCCGAAACCGAGCGGGCCCATTAGGCCTCGCCACCGAAGGCATAGGTCATTGGCGTTGCGAACGGCAGGCATCTCGTGAGGAGGCCCCAGAGTCGGAGTATTTGTCATACCGCCGAACCTTTCGGGAGTCTCAACGACCGCGCATCAGACTCATTGCGTTGTCCGCAGAATCTGTGGATATCGATCGCCGGGGCTCCGGCACGTCGGCCTCTAATTCTCCTGGCGGGAGAGGCTAGCCGGCTGCGTGAATTAGGTCCGAATACTCAGGATGCCGCTGCATCCAGCTCCTGATGAACGGGCAGAGCGGACGTACGCGCAAGTCGCGAGCGCGGGCGTCGTCCAGCGCGTACCGTGCGATGGCGGTGCCTACTCCCTGACCTTCATATTCCTCGGCTACGACGGTGTGCAGGAAGATGATGGTGTCCGACGTCAGCTCGTATTCGGAGACGCCTGCGAGCACTCCGTCCACATGCGCCTCATAGCGGCTTGCCATCGGATTGTCGGAGACAGTCACGCTCATAGTCGCCAACTGTGCCAGAGTCATCGTCTGCCGACCGATGGAGGCCGTCGATCGGACGGACGTGACCTCGTGCCGGCCAGGCCGGCGGAGGCTTGCGTCAATTCTTTGTTCACTCCAGGCCGAGATTAGTTTCAGTGCCCGCGGATATGCTGCCAATCAAGAGGGCATCTGGTTGACCGCGGTCGGAGAGACGTGAAGTACAACGAGGGAGCTGAGCTCGACCCGTCGCAAATGGGCGGCGGTCGTGGTGGCAGCGGTGGCAAGATCGCGATAGGCGGCGGCGCCGGACTGATCGTTTTGCTGCTCGCCCTACTCTTCGGCCTGAATCCTGGCGACATCCTCGGTGGCGCCCAACAGACGGGCCCGGAGCAGTCTGACAGTCCGAGCCAGTTCGCCCAGTGCACCCGGGGCTCGGACATCAACTCCGACCGTGATTGCCGATTTGTCGCCTACACGAATTCGATCCAGGACTATTGGAACGACAACCTGCAGGGCTATCAGGAAATCCAAGTTCAGACCTTTACCGGCAGTATCAACACAGCGTGTGGACATGCCACATCAGCGGTCGGGCCCTTCTACTGTCCAGGCGACACTACGGTCTACCTCGATCTCGACTTCTTCGATCAGCTGACCGGCCAGCTCGGCGCACAAGGTGGCGACGCAGCCGAGGCGTACGTCCTCGCCCACGAGTTCGGTCATCACATCCAGAACTTGACCGGCACGATGCAGCGGGTGCAGAGCAGCGGACAAGGCACCGGCCCAAGGTCGCCTGCTGTGCGACTGGAACTGCAGGCCGACTGCTACGCCGGAGTCTGGTTCAGGCGTGCGACGGAGGATCCCCAGAGTCCGATTAGTGAAGTCACCCAGGAGGATCTCAGCCGAGCAGTGGATGCCGCACAGGCCGTCGGCGACGACCGGATCCAGGAGAAGATGCAGGGCCAGGTCTCACCCGAAACGTGGACGCACGGTTCAGCCGCAATGCGACGTCAATGGCTCGCCCACGGCTTCAACACCGGTGACCCGAACAAGTGCGACACCTTTGCCAGGGACGCCCTCAACTGACCTTTATCGCCCGATCCAGACTGAAGAGGAGAGTGGCACGTGCCGCTACGTGCTGTCGTCGTCACCGGCGCATCGACCGGCATCGGTCGTGCGACCGTCATTGAGCTGGTAAGCGCCGGGTTTCACGTGTTCGGCACCGTACGTCGAGAGCAGGATGCAGATGGTCTGCGTCGGCAGTTTCCCGAAGTCGTCACGCCTTTGATGATGGATCTGCTCGACGAGGACTCGGTGTATGCCGCAGCGGAGGTGGTCAACGCCACCGGTCCGTTGTTTGGTCTGGTCAACAACGCGGGCGCTGCCCTGCCTGGGCCGCTGGAAACTATTCCCCTCGAGGTCTTCCGTCGTCAGATCGAGATCAATTTGACCGGCCAGTTGCTGGTGACCCAAGCGATGCTGCCGGCCCTGCATCGCTCCGCTGAGCAGGCCGGCGACGCACGAATCATCATGATCGGCTCCATTGGCGGGCGGCTTTCCGGCCCAATGCTCGGTGGTTACGGAGCCGCCAAGCATGGCCTCGTCGGACTCAGCAGCTCGCTGCGTGCCGAACTGGCACCTTTCAACATCAAGGTCGTGCTCATCGAGCCCGGCGCCATCAAGACGCCGATCTGGAACCGCGGCTCGGCCGCCGGGGAGGATGTCCAGTCACGAACGCCCGAGAGCAACCTCCGCTATGCCGAACAGATCGAGGCGACAACCAGGATGGCGAAGCGGCTCGCGGCTTCCGGGCTCGAACCTTCGGTCCCGGCCAAGGTGATTCTCGAGGCACTGCTGCGCGAGAATCCTGCACCCAGGCAAGTAGTTGGCCGGGAGGCCAAAGTGATAGCTGCGATGGTTCGGGTCCTACCGTTTCGTGCGCTCTACCGTCTCACCGGGGCGAGGCGACCCTGAACGCCTGTCAGTTGCAGGTCACCCCCGTGGCATGCACCGGGCAGTAGCCGAACGGGTTCTTGTCGAGGTACTGCTGGTGGTAATCCTCGGCGTAGTAGAACTCGCCAGCTGGCGCGATCTCAGTAGAAATCCGCCCATAGCCCGCCCGGGTGAATGCGCTCTGGAACTCGTCGCGTACCCGCTGAGCAGTTGCCAGCTGCTCCGGTGAGGTCGTGTAGATCGCCGAGCGGTACTGCGTACCGACGTCGTTGCCCTGCCGCATTCCTTGTGTCGGATCGTGATTCTCAAAAAAGATCTGGAGCAGCTTCTCGTAGCTGACCTTGGAGGGGTCGTAGCTCACTTTCACGATCTCGGTGTGTCCGGTACGAGTGCTGCACACCTCCTCGTACGTCGGGTTGGGCGTGAATCCACCCGCGTAACCAACAGCCGTGTTGGTGACTCCCGGCGTCTTCCAGAACAACTTCTCAGCACCCCAGAAGCAGCCGAGAGCGAAGTAGGCCACCTCAGAGTTCTCCGGAACCTTCTGCACCGGGATGCCGAAGATGTCATGGAATGTGGGGTTGACCAGAACCGATGAGCTCCGGCCGGGGAGTGCCTTGTCAGGCTCAACGAGGGAGGTCTTCGTGCGCGAGAACAACATGTGATTCAGTCTGCCTTCCTGCATGACCGTTCGGAACGGTCCTGCACTTACGCAACGCTGACCCAGCCTCGACATGTTCCGCTGCCCCCGGGCGAGCGTCGGGTCTAAGCGCGATGCGCGCGCCGGGAAAAAACGCAGCGTACGCTGACCTCTTGTGACAGCTACGCAAGGCTTCTCGACTCGGGCGATTCACGCCGGTCAGGAACCGGACTCCGCGGTCGGCTCAGTGGTGCCACCGATCTATGCCACATCGACATTCATCCAGGACAAGGTAGGGGAGGCGCGCGGCGGTTACGAATACTCGCGCTCTTCCAACCCCACGCGTACCGCCCTCGAAGAGTGCCTGGCGGCGCTCGAGGGAGGCCGGCATGGGTTGGTATTCGCGAGCGGCCTGGCTGCTGAGGACACCTTGCTACGGACGATCGCCTCGCCGGGGAGCCACTTCGTGGTGCCGGACGACGCCTATGGCGGCACCTATCGGCTGTTTGCGCGGGTGCACCAGCGTTGGGGTGTGGCGGCAGATCCGGCGCATCTGACCAACCTTGACTCCGTCGCCGCGGCCATCACTCCGGGTGAGACCAAGGCGGTATGGATCGAGACACCGACGAATCCATTGCTCAATATTGCTGACATTGCCGCGATTGTGGATTTGGCGCACTCGGCCGGGGCTCTAGTGGTTGTCGACAACACATTTGCCACGCCGTACCTCCAGCAGCCGCTGGAGCTGGGCGCGGACGTCATCGTGCACTCGACCACCAAGTACTGCGGTGGCCACTCCGACATCATCGGAGGTGCGCTGGTACTCAACGACGACGAACTGGCCGAGCAACTGAGGTTTCACCAGAACGCCATCGGCGGGGTTGCCAGCCCGTTCGACTGCTGGCTCATCCTCCGCGGCCTGCGGACTTTGGCAGTGCGGATGGAAAAGCACTGCGACAACGCCGAACTGGTAGCTGCCTTTCTTGAGGATCATCCGCGGATCGCCCAGGTCTATTTCCCCGGGCTTGATTCCCATCCAGGCCATGACCTGGCGAAGCGACAGATGCGCCGGTACGGCGGCATGGTCAGCTTTCGAGTGGTCGGTGGCGAACCGGCGGCGCTGCAGGTATGCGAAGGCACCTCAGTGATCATCTTGGGGGAGTCCCTCGGGGGCGTCGAGTCCTTGATCGAGCATCCCGGGAGGATGACCCACCTTTCAGTGGCCGGCACTCAGTTGGAGGTGCCTAGCGACCTGATCCGGCTAAGCGTGGGCATCGAAGATGCTGAGGATCTGATCGCCGATCTGGACCGGGCGCTTGCCTGAATTGCATCACCAATGCCTCACTAGGAACGCGTAACCCCGGCCGTTCGCAACGCTGGCGACGCAAACTCAGGGAGTTTCTCGAGCTCCCAATCCACCGGCTCTCCACCCGCTTGTACCAGTAGGTCGTTGGCACGGCTGAAGGGCCGGGACCCGAAGAAGCCGGCTGCTGCCGACAGGGGGGAGGGATGGGCGCTCGCGACATAGGGAACTGCGCCGAGCATCGGTATCAGTGACTGCGCGTCACGCCCCCACAAGATCGCGACCAGCGGGCCACCGCGGGCAACCAGAGCCTCGATTGCCTGCTGGGTCACCTGCTCCCAGCCCTTGCCGCGGTGGGACCCGGAGCGGCCAGGCTGTACGGTCAGCACTCGATTGAGCAGAAGGACGCCTTGCTGGAACCACGGGGTCAGATCGCCGCTGACTGCCGGACGGATGCCGAGATCGGCTTGCAGCTCGGCATAGATGTTCTGCAGCGACCGCGGAATCGGCCGTACGTGTGCGGCGACCGAGAACGACAGGCCCACCGGATGGCCTGGGGTAGGGTACGGATCTTGTCCCACAATCAGGACCCTCACCTGGCTCAGCGGGCGACTGAAGGCACGCAAGACATGCTCGCCGGCCGGCAGGTAGCTGCGGCCAGCGGCTAGCTCGGCTCGCAGGAACTTTCCCATCGCTGCGATCGTCGCCGCAACGGGCTGCATCGCTTCGGCCCAGTCTGGGCTTACCAGCTCACTCAATGGACGCGGACTCATGCATATCCCCCTTTGATGGCGCTGCTTGGCCTCGAGGCATCCGCCAGGAGAGCGCGGCTGCCACAAGCATCAAGGCGGCTCCGACCCCGAATGCTGCCGGATACGACAAGGTGTCGGCCAATAGACCGGCGACCAGCGGGCCAATGATCGCCCCGATATCAGAACACATCGAGAAGAGCGCCACAGCCGTTCCGCCGTGACTTCCTGCTGCGTCACCGACAGCAGCGGCCGGAGCAGTGCCCAAGAAGGCTGACGCGATCCCATACAGGCACAGCACGACGATCAGTAGCCAGATGTTCGGTGCGAACGGGACGGCCATGATCGAGACCGCTGCAAGAGTGCCACCGAGGATCATGGCAGGGCGTCGCCCGACTGTGTCGGTAAAGCGGCCGGCAGGACCGACTGCGACAGTTTGCGCCACGGCCGCGATGGCGAATGCGATGCCGGTCCACGTGGCTGGCCGATGCAGTAGCTCGACGAT
>DASRJV010000041.1:0-6400 GCA_035649295.1 Propionibacteriaceae bacterium | reverse complement strand
TGACGATGTATTTCGCCGCGCCGTCGCCAGGTCCTCCCGGATTGAAGAAAAGCGTGCCTACGCGCTGCTGCGGGTCCTTGGCCGGTCGGCGCGCGACCGCCAGTGAAATGGTTGCTCCAGAGGGTTTCGCCCAGTCAAGCGGCACCTTCAAGGTGCCACATTGGGTCTGCGGCGATTTCTCACACGCCGACCAGGCGATCTTGAAGGGTGTCTGGCTAGGGTTCGCCGATGCCTGGGCTCCACCGATGACCAGGAGGACCACGGCAAGCGTCACAACGCTCGCGCTCCGCAAGAGACCTCCATACGTCACACGACTGGTCATGATGCGCCCCTTCGATGCGATCAACAGCACTCCTACCGTGACAGCAGTGCAGGTATTTGGCACAGATGGCGGACTGGCAGCCTGAGGGGCGGGTTTCTGGTGTCTTTAGGTTTCCGCAACGAACTTGTCAGCGTCTCAGCGGGCCATAGCCCGCTGAGACGCTGACAAGTTGGTATCAGGCGGCGTGAAACTCACGCTGGCGCTTTAGTGAACCACCGCCTTTTCGGCTCCCGCCCCGGTCAGCGCACGTACGGACAGCTCGTCATAGCGCTCGGCAGAGTGGGTCTCCTTGCTGATCAAGGTCCCGACGTAGCCGCACAGGAACCCGAAGGGGATCGAGATCAGCCCCGGGTTGCGTAGTGGGAACCAGTCGAAATCGGCACTTGGGAACAGCGACGTGGGTGTACCGGAGACGACCGGTGAGAAGGTCACCAGCAGCACCGACATGATCAATCCGCCGTAGATGCTGAAGACCGCACCCATAGTGTTGAAGCGCTTCCAGAACAGGTTGTACAGCAACGCCGGAAGGTTGGCCGATGCCGCGACCGCGAAGGCCAGAGCCACCAAGAAGGCGATGTTCAGACGTTGTGCGGGAATTGCGAGCAAGATCGCGACCGCCCCGATACCGAAGGCTGCGATCCGGACCACGATAAGCTCGCTCCTCTCCGATGCCTGCCCCTTCTTGATCACGTTGGCGTAGAGGTCATGGGCGACCGAGGACGCCGAGGTAAGGGTCAGGCCCGCGACCACCGCGAGGATCGTGGCGAAGGCGACCGCTGAGATCACAGCCAGCAGAATCGATCCGCCGAGCGTGCCCTCACCGCCACCAACAGCCTGCGCCAGTAGCGGCGAGGCGGCATTGCCAGCCGAGGTCTTGATCTGGCTGCCGTCGCCTGTCGGGACCAGCGCTGCGGCGCCAAAGCCCAGCACCAGCGTCATCAAATAGAAGGAACCGATCAGCCCGATCGCCCAGAGCACCGACTTCCGCGCCGCCTTCGCGGTGGGCGTGGTGTAGAAGCGAATGAGGATGTGCGGCAGACCAGCGGTGCCGAGGACCAGGGCCAAGCCAAGTGACAAGAAGTCGAACTTGCCGACCAGGTCCTTGCCGTAGAGCTGTCCTGGCTGGAGGAAGGCTTCTCCCTTGCCCGACTTCTCGGCTGCCACGCCAAGCAGTTCATTGAAATTGAAGCCGAACTGGACCAGCACCAAGAAGGTGATCAGCACTGTGCCGAGCATCAGCATCACGGCCTTGACGATCTGTACCCAGGTGGTGCCCTTCATTCCGCCAAAGGTGACGTAGATGATCATCAGCACGCCGACCCCGACGATCACGAGATTCTTGAGAGCCGGGCTGGTAACTCCGAGGAGCAGTCCCACGAGGGCTCCGGCGCCGACCATCTGGGCGAGCAGGTAGAAGATCGAGACGATGATCGTCGACGTGGCTGCCGCGGTGCGGACTGGCGTCTGGCGCATCCGGTATGCCAGCTGGTCGGCCATCGTGTATCGGCCGGAGTTACGCAGCAGCTCCGCGATCAGCAGTAGGGCCACCAGCCAAGCCACCAAGAATCCGATGGAATAGAGAAAGCCGTCGTAGCCGTAGAGGGCGATCGCGCCGGAGATACCGAGGAATGATGCGGCGGACATGTAGTCCCCGCTCACTGCCAGACCGTTCTGGAAGCCGCTGAAGGAGCGTCCGCCGGCGTAGTAGTCCGCGGCGGTCTTGCTCTGCCGCGACGCCCAGAAGGTGATGTAGAGGGTGATTGCGACAACAGCGAGGAACAGGGCGATAGTCAGGGTGCGGTTGCCAGTGGCGAGCGGCATCAGTAGTGCGGTGCTCATCGGCCGGTCTCCCTGTCGAACTCATCCCGTAGCTTCGACGCAAGCGGGTCCAGCGACTTTCTGGCGTGCCGGGCATAGAAGTAGGCGATCGTGAAGGTAGATACGAATTGCAGCAACCCCCACACCATCGCGATGTTGATGTGCCCGTAGACCTGGGTGTCCATGAAGTCGCGGGCCCAGTTGTTGCAGATGATGTAGAGGATGTACCAGGCCATGAACGCGATGGTCGCCGGGAAGGCGAAGCTGCGATATCTGCGGCGCAGCTCGACAAAGTCGCTTTCCTGAGCGATCGTGTTGTAAACCTCGTGATCGTGAACGGGAAGTCGGTCAGCTTCTCCCGTCTCATAGACGGGGGCGCCGCGGTCAGCCATGAGAAACCTCCATCAGAACCCTCACTTGTGAGGGCGCAGGTTAGATCGTCACAAAATCTCCACATACCCAAACTCGGAGAAGTGACTCAACTTGCCTGCCGACGACGTGCGGCGCTCGTCCGGCGAACCGGTTCCGCGCCTGGCGTCAGGACCGGAGGAACAGTCAGGACCGGAGGAACAGGAGTACCGCCAACACCCGCCGAGACTCACTTCCGGTGGCGGGAATGCCCAGCTTGGTAAAGATGGTCGATACGTACTTCTCAGCCGCGCGCTGGGTGATGACCATCGACTCGGCAATGCCGGCGTTGGACGCTCCGGTCGCCATCAGCTCCAATACCTCGCGCTCCCGCGGTGTCAGAGAGTCGAGCGGGTCTGAGCTCCTGTGCCGTTTCAACATCGTCGAAACAATCGTTGGATCTAGCGCGGAACCCCCATCGGCGACCCGGCGAAGCGCCGCAATGAACTCCTTGACCTCGCTCACCCGGTCCTTCAGCAGATAGCCCACCCCTTCAGCCGAGTCGGCCAGTAGTTGCATCGCCAGCCCGACTTCGACGTATTGGGAGAGAACCAGTACGCCGACATCGGGATATTTCTGCCGGATGGTCAGGGCGGCCTGCATCCCTTCGTCGGTGTGGGTCGGCGGCAACCGAATGTCGACGACAACGGCGTCGGGCGGGTCGTCTGCGACGCGTACCAGCAACTCATCGGCCGTGCCACAGCGAGCCGTAACTTCGATACCGGCATCTGTCAGCAGCTTCGCAACCCCTTCGCGCAGAAGCACGCTGTCCTCGGCAATGGCTACCCGCACGGCAGTTCCGCTCGTACCCGGGTGCCTTTGCCGACGGCGCTCCAGATTCGAAGATTGCCGTCCAGCGCCTCGACGCGGTCGGCCAGACCTCTCAGTCCGGTCCCGCGTTCGGAGTCCGCGCCCCCGACTCCGTCGTCCACGATCTCCACGATCAAGGCGTCCTCGGAGACTCCCACCTCGACCCTGACGTGAGTGGCCGCGGCGTGTTTTGCCGCGTTGGTCAAGCTTTCAGAAACGACATAATAGGCGGCTACCTCGAGCGGCTCCGAAAGCCGCGGGAGTCCATCAGTCTCCAGTTGTACGTCGAGCGGCGCGGTGGCCACCAAGGACTCCAAGGCCACGGCGAGCCCGTGTCCGCTCACGACTGCCGGATGCAAGCCGCGCGCAATGTCCCGCAGCTCGTCCAGCGACTGGGCGACCTCAGTGCGGGCGCGCTTCAGCCTGGTCTTGGTAGCAGGGTCGCTGTCCGCCTGCTCAGCGAGCAGGCCGAGTTCCAGGGCCAGGGCTACTAAACGCTGCTGTGCGCCGTCGTGGAGGTTGCGCTCCAGGCGCCGACGCTCATTTTGCTGGGCTTCGACCACGCGGCCGCGTGAGCCGTGTAGCTCTTGCAATCGCGCCCGAAGCTCTGCTTCGAGCCGACCATTTTCCAAGGCGATGCCAGCGGCTGCGCTGACCGCCTCGACCAGCTCCGGCTCTTCGACGAGCGTGGCGTCATAGACCAGTGCAGCGATCTGCTCGCCGTTCTGCTTGACCAGGGTGACCCGGCGACTGCTGTTTGGCTCGGGAAGCGTGGTCGGATTGCCGTCCTGATCGGCCCAGCTTCCGTACTGGGGTAACCAGTAGATCAGGGACAAGGTGGGGTCCCGCAGCGCCTGAGCCAAGAGCTCTCGGAGATCTGGTGCCGGATCAGTACGCAGCTGCACAAACAACTCGCCCACCCCTGCCTGTGCCAGGCGCGCATCGAGCAATCCCGCAAGGAAGGCCAGCGGCGCCAACCCCGCTACTGCGAAGGTTGCCAGCCGGATGATTTCGAAGCCGGGAAGCTGGAATGCGCCCGCAATCAGCAGCGCAGCCAGCATGACAAGTGACAAGCTGAAGCAGTTGATCAAGATCTGGGCAGGTCGGCGGCGTTGCCACCGCGGGAGCAATTGCCAGCGCCACCAAAGCAACCCAACGCCAATGACTGCGAGCGCGCTGAGGGTCAGAAGCTGCACATTCTGTATCGCTTCGGCTGCAGCTTCCCGCTTGACCACAGTCAGCAGATGGAGATCGTTGAACCCACCCAGCATCAAGATCACGGCCTGAAGCCCCACGGCGGCAACGTATCCGATGATCACCACGACTCGCTCGGCCCGCCCGGCGAGCCGACCTGAGGGGTAGGCAAGGAAAACGTGCAACCAGACGGCCGCGACCAGTAGGTCGAAAAGCTGCCCCACCGTGTTCAACAGTGGCTGGCTGGTCCATTGCAAGATAGAGAGCTGGGTGACAAAGCCTGCCAAGATCATCAGTGGCCCGAAAAAGCTATCGGGACGTCTCCGCCATGCCACAATTCCGGCGAAGATGTACGGCAGCGTGATCCACCAAACCAGCAGCACGCGGAGAGCCGGTTGGTAGAGCTCGTCGTTGCCGGATGCCAGGCCGGCCGTTACGACGCAGGATGCGACAGCCGCTACTCCCAGGGCCCACAGCAGGGCTGGCCTTGGAGCCGCTTTGTGCCGTTCGGGCAACAGCGGGAGAACTGCAGCCATCCAAACCCTCTCCTCGCCAGTTCACGATAGTGCTGACGTCCGGCCGAGTTACAGGACCGCCGCGCGATTCACCAGAAAACCGCCTCCTGGGCCACTGGTGTGCCGTCTGTCGTCGCTGCCCGCCGGGTGGGACCTTTTGTGGAGCGCAACCACCATTGAGGAGTTGGCATGAAGACCCGCATTGTCCAGAACGAGCCGAATGATCCCACTCCGGCCGAGGCCGCTGTGATGCAGACGAGGTCCGCCGACCTGACAGAAGAAGTGCCAGCAACGGGATGGAGCAGGTTTCGCGGGTTCGTGCGCCGTCGTGAGCTGGTGGTCTTCTTCGCGCTCTCGTACCTGATCGCCTGGTCGACCCTGCCGTTCGGGTCATTTCTGGCCTTTGCGCCAATCGTGTCGGCGATCATCGTCGTCTTGATCGCGGAGGGCTTGCCGGGGCTGGCTCGGCTGGGTCGGCGCCTCATCCGGTGGCGGGTGAGCTGGATCTGGTACGCGGCCGCAATCGGCCTGCCGCTACTGGTACATGCAGTGGCGATCGGTCTGAATATGGCCGCCGGCGCACCAGCCCCGTCGCTGACCCAATTCCAGCCGTGGTACGCGGTGCTATTGCTGTTCGGCCTCCGGATGGTGAATTTCACCGACGGTCCACTTGGGGAGGAGCCCGCGTGGCGTGGCTTCGTTCAGCCGCGGCTGCAATCGAAGTGGTCCCCATTGGCGTCTACAGCCCTGCTCGGACTGTTGATCACGGGCTGGCACCTGCCGCTGGTCTTCATGCCTCAGTTCGACCTCGGCTTCCCCGACATAGCGACGACGGTAGTAGTCACCTTCTGGTACGCCTGGTTGTTCAACCGGACCGGCGGCAGCGTGCTGCTGCCGCTCATCGCGCACGTCACCGAGGGATGCGTCAACACCCAGGCACTCTGGGCGGCGGGACCATATGCCGACCGCGAGACCTGGATGTGGTTGATTTCATGGACCCTGCTCGTCGTCGCTCTGTTGATCTTCGATCGCAAGTCCTGGCGTACGGCACCTGACTCGGCAATCGATCGAGTGCCCGGCCGGATCAGTTAGCCCGGCACTCGGACTGTCGACAGATCACAACCGACGCGTCGTTCGATTGCGATCTGTCGACAGTTACTGGGATGGAGGAGGGCCTAGCTCGGTGAAGATCGTCAGCTGCACCTCGCCCGGTCCCTGTAGTCGTGCGTTGAGCGAACGCCACGGAGTGACCGTCGGGGGCGCGATCAGCTCAGCGCCGGCGGAGACCAACCGATCAGTGACGCTGCTCGAGTCGTCGACTTCGAAGGCCACC
>DASRJV010000040.1:0-3712 GCA_035649295.1 Propionibacteriaceae bacterium | reverse complement strand
GACCTTTCGCTCCTTGGACTATGGCCCGCCGCCCGATGAGCACTGGGTCATCGTCGGCTACCGAACCAAGCGAGGCCGGAAGACCGAGATCCGACTACCGTGGCGGCTGCTGACGCCCGGCAAGGCGGCCACCGCCCTTGAGCCCGGCTCGCGCGCCGCCCTCAAGCAGGCCGGCGATCCATCGGCCGAGGCCGTGCGCCGTGCCAAGAAGCTCGTCTTCGCGCCGGACTTGTGGGCCAGTGATCAGGAACGCCGGACCGCGCCTGCGGCTCCCGGCAAGGTGGAGATCGGCGAGTGGCTCGATACCCCGATGCAAGACGTGCTGGCCGCCCGGCCACTCAGCCGTAAGGTCGGCTACCTGCGCATCTGGTCCTTCGATCTCGACGATGACGATGCTTTCATCGAGGTGGTAATCCGGCTGCTGGGACTGCTGCCGCAGACCGGCCTCATCGTCGACCTTCGGGCCAATCCCGGTGGCCTGATCTGGGCAGCCGAACGCGCCCTGCAGCTCTTTACCGATACGCCAATTGAGCCGACCCGGTTCTCACTCATTGCCACTCCACTGACCCGGCAGATGGCAGACAGCCCGTTCAATCGGCTCGAATTGGAGGCCTGGAGCCAGTCGCTCCAGGATGCCGTCTCCACTGGCGAGCTCTATGCTCAGCCGTTGCCGCTCACCGATCCCTCGTGGTGCACCGACAAGGGCAGGAAATATCCCGGTCCATCGGTTGCGGTTGTCGATGCCAACACTTACTCATCCGGTGATCTTTTTGCAGCCGGGTGGGTTGACCATGGCATCGGCCCACTGGTGAGCGTGGGTCAGGCAACGGGCGCTGGCGGTGCCAACGTGTGGACCTCTTCGCAGCTCCGCGACGCGCTCTCCGGGACCGACCACCAGCAACCTCGCATGCCTGCTGGCACCGGCTTCACCATTGCCTTCCGGCGAGCGATCCGGTCTGGCACTGGCGATGGGATTCCGATCGAGGACCTGGGCATACCGGGGATTCCGTACGAGATGACCAGGAATGACCTGATGAACGGCAACAAGGACCTGCTCACCTTTTGCACGCGCCTGCTGAACGAAGTCGACCAATGAGGAGATGATCATGGTTGAGTTTGATCCGGGTCCGCCGGCGGAGGTGGCCGAGCACTTCGACAAGTTGCCGAGCTACGCATCCCATCGTGATCTGTTCTGGTACGACTGGGGGCCGGTCTTCTATCGCGGACGACTCGACCGGTCGGCCCGGCTGCTGTGCATCGCATCCGATCCCGGACCAACCGAGCGGATCGCAGGCCGCACGCTGGTCGGAGACGCGGGTCAACGTGTCCAGGGCTTCCTCAGGAAGCTGGGCCTCACCCGGAGCTACGCCTGCGTCAACGCCTATGCGTATGCGTTGCTGCCGTCGCGCTCGATGAGCGCGATTCCAATCCTTTCCGAGCCTGAGCAGCTGTCCTGGCGTAATGAGCTGTTCGCCATGATCATCGGGCCGGAGCTGCAGGCCATCGTGACGTTCGGGCTGCAAGCCAGGATTGCCGTTGAGCTCATGACCACTGCGCCCGCGGTCATGATCAAGAAAGTGCCGCATCCCTCGAGTCGTGACGCGACGAAGCTCATCACTGAATGGCGGGCAGCTGTCGCAGACCTGCGCACCGTCGTCACTCCGGATCCGGACGGAGACAATTCCGGACCCAACTATGGCGAGCGATTTTCCGAGAGCGATTACGCACCGGTGCCACGCCACGACCTGCCATTCGGCGTACCCAGCTGGCTGGGTGATGACGCCTCTGGCCGTCGATCGCGTCCGAAACGACGCAACACAGTCGAACGAGATCCGGCCGACCTTTTGCATACGTTGATCTGGCGAGCGCCCGCAGGATGACCGGCAGCGGCGGCCGTCCTCCAGCTCGGTTTCTGCTGGCCGTCACCGACGCGGGCGGCACCGTGTCGGCGGCACTCAGCCTGGCCACCGAACTCGTCCAGCGCGGACACCAGGTGCGGGTGCTGGCCGACCCGACGATCGAAACGTCGGCCCGTTCGGCTGGTTGCACCTTCTCGCCGTGGCATGAGGCACCGCACTTCAACTCGCGCGGCGAGCAGACCGCCCTGGTCGCGGCGCTCGAGGCCGACAAGCCGTACCGAGCCTTTCGGGCCGTCAGGGACTACGCCGGTAAGGCCATGAGCAGCCGGTTCGCCCGTGACGTTATCTCGACAGTTCGAACCTTTCCGGCGAATGCCATCCTGGCTGACCCGCTGCCGGGAATACTGATCGGAGCCCAGGCGACCAGGCGTCCCACAGCCGTCCTCGTTGCCCAGACCTACGTGCGGCCGACGCCGGGACTGCCACTGCTGGGGACCGAGTGGTCACCAGGACTTAGCCTTCTCGGCAACGCCAAAGGCAACTTCGCCCCGAGGATTGCGTCCCGGCTGCTGACTCCAACCCTTCCGCGGCTCAATGCCGTTCTCGAGCGCTACGAACTGCTCCCCCTCGACCACGTTTTCGAGTTGTTTGATCGGTGCAGCCGCGTGCTCGTGATGACCAGCCCATCCTTCGACTTCAGCACACCGCAGCTGCCAGAGAATGTCCGTTACGTCGGACCGCAACTCGACGATCCGGATTGGGCAGCCAAAGCGAAATGGCACCGCAGAGGCAGCGAGCCGCTGGTTCTGGTGGCAACAAGTTCGGTCAACCACGATCAAATCGAATTCCTGCAGCGGATCTCCGAGGCTTTGACCACGTTGCCCGTGGAGGCGGTGCTGACAACCGGGCGCGCTGTGAATCCAGAAGAGATTCAGGCCGGTCCGAATATCGAGGTGTTGCAGGCTGCGCCGCACACGAAAGTGCTGCGCGAGGCATCCGCCGTTGTCACCAACGGTGCGCACGGCACCGTGTTGAAGTCGCTCGCCGCCGGCGTACCGCTGGTCTGCATCCCGACGGGCCGTGATCAGAAGGACAACACCGTACGAGTGCTTCGTCTCGGTGCCGGCGTACGCCTCAGCAAACAATCGACCCCAACGCAGATTGCAGCAGCCGTCTCGGAAATCCTGGAACGCCCGCAATATGCCGCAGCCGCACGCCGATTTGCAGACGTCTTGGGCTGGGAAGCCGCGCATCGGCCACGCGCTGCAGACGAGGTCGAATCGCTGGTCAATTGAAGTCCGATTAACGGGATTTCACGTAAAAACACTTCAGGGCCGGTCACAAATGACCGACCCTGAAGTGTTATTGTCCGGCGACGTCCTAGTCTCCCACACGGTCCCCCGTGCAGTACCATCGGCGCTGAAAGGCTTAACTTCCGGGTTCGGAATGGAGCCGGGTGTTTCCCTTTCGCTATGATCACCGAAACTCTATGGAGATGTGGTTGCGGACCAGTTCGATTGTCCTCTCGACAAGATCGAGGACATCCATCCCGACCGTATCTCGGGAGCTGCACAGTGGACGCGAAACATCAGTGTAGAAACAAGCCCTCGGCCTATTAGTATCGGTCAGCTCCATGCATTACTGCACTTCCACATCCGACCTATCACCCAGTGATCTGCTGGGGGCCTTACCAGGTTAACCTGTGGGAGCCCTCATCTTGGAGCGTGCTTCCCGCTTAGATGCTTTCAGCGGTTATCACTTCCGAACGTAGCCAACCAGCCGTGCTCTTGGCAGAACAACTGGCACACCAGAGGTTCGTCCGTCCCGGTCCTCTCGTACTAAGGACAGCTCTC
>DASRJV010000039.1:0-10165 GCA_035649295.1 Propionibacteriaceae bacterium | reverse complement strand
CCCGAGTCCACGTACGCTGTTGCCCATGTGGTCCCAGCGCGAAGTCATCGACTATGCGCTGCAGCGACGCTCCACACTCCAGGCGCTGCAGCGCCCGGGACGCAGGCTCGCCCGGGAGGAAGCCTGTGACGCTGACCCAATGCTGATCCGCGCGGCGAAACACCACGGGGAGCCGTCGAGCGTGGATTGCCCAGTCTGTGAGTCAAACGAACTGGTCAATCTGCAGTACGTGTTCGGCGATCAGTTGGGGCAGTACTCGGGGCGGATCAAACGGACCGCAGAACTAGAAGAGATGGCGCACGAGTTCGGGGAGTTCAAGGTCGTGGTCGTCGAAGTTTGCCCAGCCTGTGGCTGGAACCACATGATCCTTTCCTATCTTCTGGGTGACGGGGTGAAGCGCAAGCCTCCTCGCCGCCAGCAGACGGTTGAGGACATCTATGGCTGATCCCCAATGGGGACCCGTCGAATGGCACCCCCAAGGCGCCAGCGCGCGCCGCGAGACGTCCGGTCGCGGCCGGAAGTGGGCTCGACGCATCCTCTTCGCCATTGGCGGGCTGACGATCCTGAGCCTCATCAGCGCGATCGCCGTCGTGGTCATCGGCTACACCACGACAACCCGCCCCGATGCCAACGCGGACTTCAAGACTGCGACCACTTTCGTCTACTACAACGACGGCAAGAGCGAGCTCGGCAACTTCGCGATCCAGAACCGCACTCCACTCACCTTCGACAAGATGCCGGCGACCATGAAACAGGCCGCTGTCGCCGCTGAAAACCGCTCCTTCTGGACCGATAGGGGCATCTCGATCCGGGGCATGTTCCGGGCTGCCTGGAAGATCTCCCGCGGCGGCGACGTCCAGGGCGGCTCGACCATCACCCAGCAATACATCAAGATCCTGTATCTGAACTCTGAACGGACATTTACTCGCAAGTTCCGGGAGCTTTTCCTGGCCTACAAGATCAACAAGGAGATGACCAAGGAAGAAATCCTTGCCGGCTATCTCAATACGATCTACTACGGCCACGGCGCGTACGGCGTGCAAGCTGCCAGCAAGGAATACTTCGACACCGACGCGAAGAGGCTCACCGTTCCGCAGGCCGCCTTCCTGGCCACCGTGGTCAACAACCCGAGCATGTACGACCCGTCCGACAAAGGCGATCGCCCCCGCATCCTCAGCCGCTATCGCTACGTTCTGCATTCAATGGTCGAAATGGGCTACATCAGCCCAGTGCAGGAGGCCGAGTTCGCACAGAAGCTACCGAAGTTCCCTAAGACTCGTGCCAATCAGCGGTACGGCGGCCCCAAAGGCTTCCTGATGAAGATGGTCGAGCGGGAGCTCGGCGCCGCGGGATTCGAGGCCTCGATGATCAGCGGCGGCGGCCTGAAGATCATCACCACCTTCGACAAGAATGCGCAGCAAGCCGCCGTCGAATCAGCGCAGAAGTTCACCAAGCAGTCGGCGCGGGCTGCCGGGCGCAAGGCATCTAAGTTGCATGCCGCGCTAGCTTCGGTCGATGTGAACAGTGGCGAGGTCGTCGCCCTCTACGGCGGCCCCGACTTCGTCAAGAACTCCCGCAACTGGGCCACTACTCCACGCCCCACCGCATCGACGTTCAAGACCTATGCCCTCGCCGCGGGGCTGAACGACGGCTACAGCCTGCTCGACACCTTCAATGGCAATACGTTCATCCCGCCTGGCGAATCGAGGCCGGTGCGCAACGAGTTCAGCTACCAGTACGGCGGCTCGGTCAGCCTGGTCAAGGCGACCGCTGACTCGATCAACACGGCTTTCGTTGATCTGACGAGCCAGATGGACAGCGGCCCGCGCAAGATCATGAGGATGGCCAAAGCGGCCGGGGCGCCGAAGGGTCCGGGCTGGGACAACAACTCCCGGATCCCGTTGGGCACGGCGGAGGTCAGCCCGCTCGCGCAGGCGAGCGCCTACGCGACCTTCGCTAATGACGGAGTCGCAGTCCCAAACCACGTGGTGCGCGAGGTCCGCGACCGGAAGGGAAATGTCATCTATTCGGCGCAGCCGGAGAAGACGCGCGCGGTCAAGGAGGACATCGCACACGATGTCACTTACGCCCTCTCGAGTGTCGTCGAAGAGGGGACCGGACGCGCCGTGCAGACACTGAACCGTCCCGTGGCCGGGAAGACGGGTACCAAAGACCGTAAGAACGCTGACGGATCCAGCGACATCGTCTCGGCCTGGTTCGTGGCGTATACCCGGCAGATCTCGACTGCAGTGATGTACGTGGCAGGTAATGGCGGGAATGGTGATCTTGATAAGTACGCCCGACCGGGCGACAGCACATTCTTCGGTGGCACCTACCCAGCTTTGACCTGGGCTGACTACATGAGGGTCGCTACCAAGGGCCAAGCCGTCAAGCAATTCCCGGGGCCCGCGTACGTGAACAGGGACGAGCTTCCGCAGCCCGAGCAGACGATGCAGGAGTCGCTGCAGCCGACCGATGAGCCGAACACCGAGGCCCCCGACCCGGAGCCCAACGAGACGTGGCCCTCAAGGTGGCCCGTCCCACCCAATCCAAGTGCCACAAAGCCCAATAAACCTGGAGGTGGCAAGATTCCCCCTTGGCAGAGGACCCCGAGAACTCCAGGCGGGTCTTCAACCGGCGGGCAAGGTTGAGCAGAAGCCCAACCGTCGGGATCGGGGCCCGATCGCCCAGTATTTTGCCATCGGCGACTGACAGTTTCGTCGGCACAGTCAGCCAGCGAATCGGCGGGCCGCTCGGACGTTACGCCGCCACTGGTAGGGCGTGGTGGAACCCGCTGCGCGTCACTCTGCTGGTCGGCACTCTGGTCTACCTCACCGGTGTTGTGTTCCGCTTGCCCTGCCGGATCACGGTTGCCGGTCAGCCGCCACCTGATCACTTCAAGTACCTGTGCTACTCCGATATCGGGCTCTTGTATGCGGGGCGCGGGCTGCTGCAAGGCAACACTCCCTATCTCGACCATGGTGCCCACCCGGTTCTGGAGTACCCAGTGCTCACCGGCTGGTTTCTGGAACTGGAGCGTCTGATCACCCATGCGCTCGGCGGCATGCAGGGGACCGACCTAACCGGCCAGCAGCAGGTCGACTCCACGTTGATCTTCGTCGACGTCAACATAGTGCTGCTGGGCGCTTTGTTCCTCGTCGCGCTCTGGGCCTTGGTCCGTACGCCGGCCGGGCGGCCCTGGGATGCGATGATGCTGGCTGCCTCACCGTGCGTCGCAGCCGCTGCGTTGATCAACTGGGACATGTTGCCGGTGGCGCTGACCACCCTCGCGATGGCTTTCTGGGCCGGGCGCCGGCCTGGCTTCGCCGGGGTCATGCTGGGGCTAGGCGCGGCGGCCAAGCTCTATCCGGCATTGCTGCTCGGTCCGCTCTTCCTGCTTTGCCTGCGAGCCAAACGCATGGGCGACTTCATCATGACCCTGTCGACCTTCCTGGTGAGTTGGGGTCTGGTCAACCTGCCAGTGCTGCTACTGTCGCCCGACGCCTGGCGCAGTTTCTGGCAGTACAACAGTGAGCGCGGCGGCGACCTCGGCTCGATCTGGTACGTGCTGTACCTCGCCGGCCATCCCGTCCCGTATCTCAACTGGGTGAGCGCGGGGCTTTTCACACTCTGCTGCATCGGCATCCTGGTCTTGATCATGTACGCGCCTCGCCGGCCGCGGTTCGGGGCTGTCGCATTTCTGGTCGTCGCCACATTCCTGATGACCAACAAGGTCTACTCACCGCAGTACGTGCTCTGGCTACTGCCACTGATGATCTTGGCTCGGCCCAAGTGGCGCGACTGGCTGATCTTCACCGCCGGCGAGCTGATCTACTTCGTCGCCATCTGGTGGCACCTCGGCGGTTTCCTGACACCTGGGGACAGCTCGTCCGACCGGATCTACTGGTTCTCGGTCTTGATCAGGCTGTGCACCCAAGGCTGGGTTGTGATCATGGTCGTCCGGGACGCGCTGCGGCCGGAGCGCGATCCGGTACGCGTCGGTGATGTCGACGATCCCACCGGCGGTGTGCTTGATCACGCCCCGGACGCCCGCTGGTTCCGGGTGTTCAGCGGCACCACCGTTCCCAGGCGGAATGCCTGATGTTGCAAGATGCCGCTCGACCGGTGGCCGCACCAAAAGAGAGGAGCGCGTCGACCCCAGGGCGGATCGTGATCCAGGCGTGGCTGGCTAGCCGGGGGATGATCGTTGGGGTCGCGCTCGTGCTCGCGGTCGTCCAGGGTCAAAGCATCACCAATATGGTGAGCAATTGGGACGTGCAGCATTTCTCCAAACTGGCAGCCGAGGGCTACTTGGCGGATCCTGACGGCACCTTGATGGCTTTCTTTCCGGGTTTGCCGGCCATTTTCTGGCTGTTCGAGCAACTGGGAGTTCCGGTCGCAATCACCGGGGTAGTTCTCTCCATGGCATGCTCGGCTTTCGCGGCTGCCGCGCTCTACCGGTTAGGCGGACCATGGGCGGCGGTTGCCTGGCTATTCGCTCCAACCGCTGTCTTCACCGTGGTGCCCTACACCGAGTCACTTTTCTGCGCCGCGGCCTTCTGGGCGTGGGAACGCGCCCGCTCCGATCGCTGGCTGGCCGCTGCCGCGCTCACGGCGGTCGCTTGCACGCTACGGGTATCGGGGCTGTTCCTGATCGGCGCACTGCTGGTGATGATCATCACTGAGAAGAATCCGGCGGCGGCCAAGCTACGCCGCGCTGCGCTGATGCTGATTCCCGCTGCGGTGGTGATGGCCTTCGGGACCTATCTGTACGCCCTCACCGGCAGCTGGACGGCCTGGTATAGCGCGCAGACGACCGGTTGGGTGCGCGAGCTGACCTGGCCCTGGCAGTCGTTTCTGAACACGATTCCCGCCACACTGCCTGGCGCCTACGCCAATCATCCGTGGTGGGCGGCTGTCTTCCGTGGCGAGATGATCTCCATGGCCGTCGGGGTGGGAGTCACTGTCTGGTGCATTGTGGTGAGCCTGCGCGCCAGGAAACACCCGAATGGGCCCGACCGGCCAATGTGGGGTGAGGCGAGTTGGGTCGGGGTACAGATACTCGCCTTTTCCATGTCCTATTGGTTCTTCTCGGTCAACCGCGCCACCCTGCTCTGGTTCCCGCTGTGGATCATGCTTGGCCGCTGGGTGGCGGGACCAACCAGGCTTTCACCGCCCGTTCATCGGGTGCTGGTGGGGGCTGCGTTCCTGGTCGAAATTGTGCTCATGTTGTGGTGGAGCTGGTTGTTCTTTACCGGTCATTGGGCCAGCTGAATCTCTATCTGAAATCACTGGAAAAGCCCACGTGCGCGCGGCAGATCACCTAGGCTGACCCGAGGTGGCTCGGTCGGGGGACAAGTGACCCGTGGGGGGACCCTGCCTGAGACCTGATCATTCAAGTCTCTTAAGGGGAAATCGTGGCCCGTTTCCGCAAGACGGCAATTGCTGCCGTGGCATTGTCCGCTTTGGTCGCCACATCGGGAGTTGCTTACGCCGATCACACCAGGCACGGCGTCGCGGCGAGCTCTGAGGGCACCATGACCTGGGGGTACTACGGCGGTAAGGTGACCGACTACACGCAGACCACTCCCGACATATTCAAGGACGCCAGAGCGTCAGCGGTCATGATCGGCTTGGATGGCAGAAGCTTCTTTAGGCTCCGAGTCAGCGGGATCGCCGCCAAGGATGGGAAGTACGGCGTGCATCTGCATCAAGGAACATGTGACGCTAGCAATTTCGACGCGGCAGGAAAGCATTACAACGTCAGCTGGAACAACACCACAACAGCCGATGACCTCGTCAGTAACAAGACTGAGGTTTGGCTGGACCTCAATGTGGAGTCCGATGGAGACGCCCGCTCAACAGCGACAGTGTCCTTCATCCCGGAGGGGAAGCGGTCAATCGTGCTCCATGCTCTACCGACTCTGCATGAGCCCGAGGGGACAAACGGCATCGGCTATGCCGGACCCCGCCTGGCCTGCCTGCCGTTCGACATCGAGACGACGTAGCCCGACTAATCGCCATTAGTGGAATGTGCCCTGAGCCCTTCGACAGGCTCAGGGCACATTTTCCTCCTATTACTCTGACTGAGTGGAACGGATGTGGATCGACCTCGACGGCCTGGTCAACTTGCGTGATGTCGGGGGAATCCCGACGAGCGACGGCGGCAAAATCGTCCCTGGTCGGCTGCTCCGATCCGACAACTTGCAGACGCTGACGGCCGCTGACGTGGACCAGCTGCTGGGCATGGGTCTGACCGATGTAGTCGACCTGCGGAGCGACTATGAGGCCCAGCAGGAAGGGCCTGGCCCGCTGGTCGGCTCAGACGTCCGGATTCACCAGTTCTCGCTGTTTCGGGAGTGGGAGTTCGGCGTGGGCGAGACCAAGCCTGACGTACGTCCCGAGGTGCTGCCTGAAGAGGCGCTGCCCTGGATCGACCTGGAACCCAGTGTCGAACTAGACGACGAGGTCGCCTCGGTCTACTTCTCCTACGTGGTGGATCGTCCCGACTCGGTGCTGGCTGCGCTGCGCGCTGTCGCCCGGGCACCCGGTGCTGCATTGGTGCACTGTGCCGCGGGTAAGGACCGTACCGGCACTGTCGTGGCGCTGGCACTATCAGTGGCGGATGCCGACCGCCAAGCGATCATCGATGATTACGCGGCGAGCTCAGAGCGTGTCGAAGGCGTCGTCAGTCGGCTGAAGGCATCCGCAACCTATGCCGACAATCTTCGTGACCGGCCGCTGTCGTCACATCTCAGCGTCCCTGAGACCATGATCAGCTTCTTGCGGCACATCGACGAGACCTTTGGGAGCGTGCAGCAAATGTTGATCAAGATGGGTTGGACCGCTGACGACAACGAGCAGTTGCGTGCAAAGCTACGCAGCTGATTTTGATTGCTGGCTCCTCAGCAGGCGGCGCGCGATCCAGGATTGTCAGCATCTATGGTTGCCCGGGCGACCACCGGCGCTGACAAGTCGGCGCCTAGGTCCAGTCGACGCAATCGACAGTCGCTGTCGTCAGCCGCAGCTCCACCGGGATCTCTTGACCGACCCGTGGCGGCCGCTCCTTGCGCGGCAGGAAGACCTGACTTGACTGCATGTGTGGCGGCTCAAGAAACCAGCGCTTCTTGCCGTTGATCGTGTAGGGGCTGAGAGCAAGCCCAGCAGCCGCGAGGGAACCGGTGGCGAAGGCGATCGCTCGATGCCGCAAGGTCTTGGCCGACGTAGGCGCCTCCATGCCGATGCCATGGGATGTTCCCCCGGCAACCACCACGATCCAGCCGTCAGCCGGGCAGACGCGCTGCCGATATCCGGCCCGTTCGCCGCGCTTGATCTCATGCACATCCAATACCGTCGCTGTGGTACTGCGCGCGGCCTTGTCGCCTAGCCAGAGTCGGGTGCCGACCCGTTGCCGCACTGGTACGGGCTCGCCTTCCGCTCCACCCAGCTGTCGTGCGACCGCGACCGTCTCCTCCGGAGGCAGGTGAGAGAACCACAGCGTTCCAGGTGCGATGGCAAGGGCGGCGTGGCAAAGTCGCTCGGCTTCGGCGTAGCGACCCTCGGTGTGCAGCGGCAGGTGGATCGTCCAACCCTCGAAGCGCACGCCGGGGAGCAACGGCCCAACCTGAGCAAGATCATCGAGCCCGATCCCATGGCGCTGCATCGAGGTAAGGACCTCGACTAGTACCCGTGGCCGATCCCCGCGTACAGCCAGCAGTTCCAGATCACCCACCCGGGAGACGGTAGTGATCACTGAGGCGTCCTCGGTCAGCTCTCTGGCGAGCTTGCTGGACGGATCCCACGCGTTCAAGATCACAACATCGCCCGGAAATGCGTCGCGTACGACACCGACCTCGGATGGTATGCCGACTCCGATCGTGTCCGCGCCCAGAGTCGCTGACTCCTCAGCCAGCCGGCGCAGGCCAAATCCGTAACCATTACCTTTGATCACTGGGACGATGCCTGGCGTCGCGCCGGCCACAGTCCGCAGGTGCTCTCGCCAGCGCTCTCCGTCCAGTCGCAGGGTTACGCCACTCATGTTGTCAACATCACTGGCACTCATCACCGACGCTTCATGTAGAGATCAAAAGCCTTGTACAGCAGCGGATTCAACGGAAGGTCCCATTCACCGAGGTATTCCACCGCCTCGCCGCCGGTGCCGACCTTGAACTGAATGAGGCCCAGATGTGGATCATCCTCCTCAAGGCCCTCAGTGATACCGCGCAGGTCGTAGATCGTCGCGCCAGCCTCCAGCGCGTCAGTGATCATCTTCCATTGCACGGCATTGGATCCGCGCACATCGCGCTTGGCGGTCGAGCTCGCGCCGTAGGAATACCAGGTGTGCTGGCCAACGCGTACCCAGGTGGTCGCCGCGACCAGGTCGTCTTCGTGGTGGGCCAGGTAAAGCCGGATCCGGTCGGGATCTTCGGCCAGTAGCGCGTCAAACATGGTGTGGAAATACGACAGCGGCCGGGGCCTGAAATGATCACGCTCAGCTGTCTCGACATAGAGCCGATGAAACTCTGGTAGATCATCAACGCTGCCACGCTGTATTACGACTCCGGCCTTCGCGGCTTTCTTAATGTTGCGCCGCCACAGTTGGTTCATCCCAGCGAGCAGTTCATCCGGGGTCCTACCAGCGATCGGGAGCTGGAAGACGAACCGTGGCTGGCCCGCGGCAAAACCCTCTTCATCCTCCGGCGGTCGCCAGCCGAGCTCTCGCAGCCGGTTGCGGATACGGGTCGTTTCGTGGTTGACCTGATCCGGCATTGCCTCGCTCAGCCGTGTCACCTGCTCGTCAGCGATCGCAGCCTTGATCGTTTCTGCGCTCCACCGCCGGGCGACTGCGGTCGCGCCGATCCGGACCCCGAAAGCTCCAGCCGCGCGTAGGTGATCAGCCAATGGCTGCAGCCATTCCCCGATATCGGGGGCAGTCCAGTCGATAACCGGACCCTCAGGCAGATAGGCAAGGTATTTCTTGATCTTGGGAAGTTGTCGATAGAGCACGAGTCCTGCGCCTACAGGTCCGTCCGTGCCGTTGAACCAGCCGAGCGACTCGCTGCGCCACTCACTTTTGACCCGCCCCCAGGCTGGCGTCTGGAGGAAGCTCACCGAGGGTTGCGCGGCGTTGAACTCGCGGTGCCGCTCTGCCTCGATAGTCCGTACCGAAAGAGCCACAGATGAGAATCTAATAGTCGAAAGCTGCCTTCACGTGCGTTCCCATGGCTTTTTGCACGGCTGCCAGGTGTTGTCCAGATGTCGAAATCGTGACCAAAAGCCACTCTTTGATTGCAGAACGCAAAAGTTTCGCCCTAAAAGCTTGACAGGCGAGTACCTTGAACTCGGGTCTCATGCTCCCGGAATAGGCCCAACGCATCGGCCCGTCTCGTGTTTCCCCGCACGGGCAGGTCCCATCCCCTGTGCGGACCGCCTATTCCGGGTTCCCACTGGCGCAACGCTCAGGAAGATCAAGAAGTCTGCGGCACGGAAAAGTGCTTGTGCAGCAGCTGCCCGCCTACACCTAGCGCTAGCACATCTATCCGGTTCGGGCCCCATGAGACCGCCGATGGAGTGTCACTGATCCCAGTACCGATCATCACCCAGCCGGTCCAACTCTTCCCGTCCCACGACCGGTGCTCCAGTGCGTTGTCGTCTCCCTTGCGGAAGAGATCAAGACGATCCGGGCCCCACGAGGACACTGCGATGTCGGAATGGAGTCCGCCGCCCAAATCGACAAGGCTCTGCCACGTCGAGCCGTCGTAGGACTTCTGGTAGAGGTGGTTGTCACGGCCACGGAAGAAGACGTCGATCAAGTTCGGCCCTCGTGAGATGGCGGCAGGGGCGCCTTCCAGGTTGCCGCCGAGCCGCTCGTAGGCGCTCCACTCGATGCCGTCCCATGACTTGTGGTACAGCGCGTTGTCACTACCCCTGACGAAAACGTCCAGCCGATTTGGCGCCCAGGAAGATGCAGTGGGACTCGACGTCAGGACTCCGCCAAGGGGGAAGTAGTCCATCCACCCCCCGTTCCAGGCCTTGTGCCAAAGCTGGTTGTCGGCACCGCGAACGAAGATGTCGAGCCGATCCGCGCCTCGCGCCACCGCTCCGGGCCCGCCCATGACGGCGGCACCGAGATCCTCGGGCGCGTACCAATTCGTGCCGTTGTATG
>DASRJV010000038.1:0-11495 GCA_035649295.1 Propionibacteriaceae bacterium | reverse complement strand
CGCCTGGTCGGCAGCGGGACGCAGCGGAGAGCCCCGGATGTCCGCACTTGCCTACTTCTCGCTGGGCGACGGCGCGGAGGAGGCGTCGCGTCGGTACCTGCTGGACTACTACCGCTTCGTCGGCGACTTCGCTCACCAGCTTGCCGAGTCTGCTCATCGATCGGTATCCAAAGTGCGCGAGGTGGCGAAGCAGTTTGAGGATGCTGGCTTCACGGAGTTCTATTTCGATCCAACAGTCGCCACGCTCGACCAGGTTGACCGCCTAGCAGAGGCCGTACTGTGATGACCGCTGCCCAAACCATGATCGCCGTGACAGGCTCGACCGGTCGTCTCGGTTCGCGGGTAGCCCGTGGACTCTCCCAGCTCGGCGCGGAGCAGCGGCTCGTGGTCCGCGATCCAGCTAAGGCACCGGCCCTGGCCGGCACTCATATCGCGACGGCCGAATACGGCGACGGGTCCGCTGTTCGAACAGCCTTGACCGGTGCCCGCACAGTGTTCATGGTTTCCGCCGCCGAGACCGCCGACCGCGTCCGGCAACACCTCACCTTCATTGACGCGGCCGTCGACGCCGGCGTACACCGGATCGTGTACGTGTCCTTCTTCGGCGCCTCCCCAACGGCAACCTTTACGCTGGCTCGGGACCACTGGGCCACCGAGGAGCACCTGCGCTCGGTTGGTATCGCCCACACGATCTTGCGCGACAACATCTATGCCGACTTCACGCCGCACTTCCTCGGCACCGATGGCAACATTCGTGGACCGGCGGGCGACGGGCGGGTGGCGGTCGTGGCACAGGCCGACATTGCTGAAGTCGCCATTACGGTCCTCACCAGCGATGGGGCGTACGACGGACGGACGCTGAATCTTACCGGGCCGGCCGCCTTGACCATGGGCGAGATCGCAAGCACCTTGAGTGATCATCTCGGCCGGACAGTTTCCTACATTCCGGAGACGATCGAGCAGGCGTACGCCTCGCGCGCCACCTACGGCGCGCCGGAATGGCAGGTCGAGGGCTGGGTCAGCACGTACCTGGCGATAGCGGTCGGCGAGCTGGCTGCCGTCACCGACGACATACCTGAGGTGACGGGTCATCCAGCTATGTCCTTGACCGACGTCCTTGCTGCCGGGACCCGTAGAGCAATCCCTTCCTAGGATCGCTCCGCTAGGCATTCCGCAGGATGCGTGCCACTTCGCGCTGGCCGCGCCGCTCAGCATGCTGCAGAGCCGTCACGCCCTGACGATCAGCGATCTCTGGGTCAGCGCCGGCGTCAAGAAGGATGGTCACGATCTGCCGGTAGCGCCGGGACCCGTCGCCGAGGATGACTGCCTCCAGCAGCGCGGTCCAGCCGAGGTTGTTCACGTGATTGACCTCGATGCCGGTGCGGACGGCACGCCGCACATAAGCGACATGACCGCGCTCGCTCGCTGGAATGAGAGATGTCCCACCGAACCGGTTCCGAATCCTCAGATCAGGTTCGGCAGGCAGCAGCACCTCGAGCATGTCCGCGCTGCCGGTCACCCCGGTGACGAGCCAGGGCGTGTCGTGCCGGTCATCCAGCGCATCAGGATCGGCGCCTAGATAGACCAGCAATCTGGCGACCCCGAGCCGGTCCTGGGTAGCAGCGAGCAGCAGTGAGGTACGGCCGCGCTCGTCACGTGTCTCAAGCCTCGCTCCAGCCCGAATGGCGAGCGCCGCGGCAGTCGCGTCGCCGCTCTCGGCGGCAGCGAGCAAGCGCTGATTGGCCACCCCCTTCGACGGCTTGTCTGCCTCCAGCGCAGCGCGCAGCAGCTGTGCTATCTCGTTGTGGCCCTTCGAGGTTGCATGCCCAAGCGGGCTGATCTGGTCACGCTGCGACGGCAGCCGCAGATCTGCGCCGGCCGCGACGAGCACCCGCACAGTGTCCACGTAGCGGCGGGATCCATCGCCCAGGATGATCGCCTCGTGCAGCCCGGTCCAGCCGAGGTTGTTGATGTGGTTGATCTTGACGTCAGCCTGGACCAGTCGGCCGGCGATGTCGGCATGACCGCGATCCGCCGCCCGGATCAGCCCAGTTCCATTGAACGAGTCCTTGGAATCCACATCGGCGCCGTGCTTCAGTGTCAGGTTCAGCAGCTCCAGGTAACCCTCACTCGTGGCGATCAGATACGCGCTCTGCACCGTGTTGTCCTTGGCATTCACGTCGGCACCTCGGGCAATGAGATCGCGGGCGCGGCGAAGGTCGTTGTCCCAAGCTGCCTTGATCAGCTGCTGGTTCAGCCTGATCCGCTCCTTCGCACTGGGCTTTGGCGCTTGCCTCGTTGTCGCCGGTTGCGGACTCGGCAGCGCGGTGGAAGCTACAGGTGAGGTGGCCTGCGGGGATGGACTGGAGGTTGCCGCGCCTTCACCGCCGCACGCCGCGATCGCGAAGGCAACAACGGTCAAGATCGCGAACGAGCGGCCAGACCTCATTGGTCGAGCCTATGAGCGTCGGACGGTGACCTACCGCTCGCTGCCGGGCACCAGGTCGCCGGTACGTTGGCCATCATGAGCCCGCCGATAGGCAACGATGATCTCCTGCGTCTGGTGTCGGCGGACGATCCACGTGCTGTCGCGGCTACGGAGGCCGTACAGGCAGGCGACCTCGCCGCGCTCGAGCGGATGCTCGCTGCCGATCCATGGCTCGCAACGGCGCGCATCGGCGACTGGGATTGCCATCGGACGTTGCTCCATGCGGCAACCGACTGGCCGGGGCACTTTCCGAATGGCCCTGCGGTCGTCGCACGTCTGGTTGCCGCGGGAGCTGATGTGGATGCCCACAGTCGGTTCGACTCTCACACCGAAACGCCGCTGCATTGGGCCGCAAGCAGCGACGACCTCGCCGTACTCGATGCGCTCCTCGATGCGGGAGCCGACATCGAGGCGCCCGGCGCTGTGCTCGGCGGCGGCAGTGCGTTGGCCGATGCATGCGGGTTTGGCAACTGGGCGGCGGCTCGGAGACTTGTCGAGCGCGGTGCCCGTACGCGGCTGAGCCATGCCGCTGCTCTGGGTTTGCTTGATCGAGTCGAGGCCGCCTTCGCCGAGGATCCTGGTCCGGATCGCGAAGTGATCACCATGGCGTTCTGGAATGCCTGCCACGGTGGCCAGCAGGCGACGGCTGAGTACCTCCTCGATCGTGGAGCCGAACTCAACTGGATCGGATGGGACGACAAGACGCCTCTCGATGTCGTTGATCAGGCCAGTCGACCCGAGCTGAAAACCTGGCTGAGAGCTCGAGGCGCGAAGCACGCCACTGAACTGCGGGCCTAAGCTGTGCAGACCCCGAAGCCCTAGGGTTTCGCCATGCACGCCGCCGATACCGCCCGGCCGCCTGCTCACACGGTCGTGGTGCTCGGCCTTCTCACGATGTTCGGGCCACTCTCGCTCGACCTCTACCTACCGGCACTGCCCCAGCTCGCCGATGACCTCAACGCATCTGCCTCAGCGGCGCAACTGTCGATCACCACCTGTCTTGTCGGCCTGGCGGTGGGCCAGCTGGTCGCAGGTCCGATGTCGGACCGGCTCGGCCGCAAACGCCCGCTGATGGTAGGCCTACTGGCGTATCTCCTCGCTTCAGTTGCTTGTGCTTTGGCGCCTTCAGCGGCAGCCCTCGCGGCGCTCCGGCTCGTCCAGGGCCTGGCCGGCGCGGCTGGAATTGTGATCTCCCGCGCCATCGCGCGTGATCTCTATTCCGGACGAGCGCTGATGATCTTCTTCTCACGGCTGCTCTTGATCGCGGGTCTGGCGCCGGTGGTCGCTCCGATACTCGGCGGCCAGCTCAGCCGAATCATGAGCTGGCGTGGCATCTTCGGCGTACTGGCCGGCTTCGGTGCGGTGCTGCTCCTGGCGGGGTGGCTCGGTCTCAAGGAGACGTTGCCGCCCGAGCGGCGAATCGTAGGCGGATTCAGCCGCACCTTGCACGGCTACAACACGCTGCTCCACGATCGTTTCTTCGTCGGCTGCGCGCTGTCGTCCGGCCTGGCCGGCGCCACGATGTTTGCCTACATCGCTGGCTCGACGTTCGTGCTACAACGGATCTACGGCATGTCGCCCCAGGCCTTCTCACTGGTGTTCGGATGCATCTCTCTCGGCCTCGTGGCCGCGGCGCAGGTCGGAGCCCGCCTTGCACTTGTGTGGTCGCTGCCGCGCGTATTGGGTCTGGGCCTGGCCATCAATCTCATCGGGGCTACTGCGCTGCTCGCGACCGTGATCAGCGGACTCCCGCTGGCTGTACTGATCGGCTCGCTGGTCGTGATGGTGTGCGCCGTGGGACTGATCTTCCCGACGGCGAACGCGCTGGCGATGGCCGACTATCCAGATCTCGCCGGTACCGCATCCTCGCTGCAGGGCTTGAGCCAGTTCGTCTTCGGAGCGGTTGCAGCGCCCCTCGTCGGCATCGCCGGAGACCAGACGGCGCTGCCGCTCGGCATCGTCACGACCACGGTCAGCGTGTGTGCCATGGCCAGCTTTGTGAGCCTGGTGATTCCAGTGGTAAAGACTCGGGTGAAGAACTACTGACCCGGCGAGTGCTGCGGCTGCGCCAGAGGCACTGCCACCACTGGACAGGTCATGTGGCTCAAGCAGTGGTGTGCCACCGGACCCGAAACATCGCCAGTCCAGTCCGGAGTGGTACGCGTCCCGATGACCAGCAGATCAGCATCGGCAGACTCGGCCACGAGCACCGGCCCGGCATCTCCTTCGGCGAACTGCAGTTGCCAGCCGGGCTCCGGCGAGGCCTCCTCGAAGACGCGGCGGATTCCTCGCCGGTACGGTCCACTGATCTTCTCCTCGGGAAGCAGGCCGTCTTCACCGACTTCCATCGATCCGAAGGCCTCGATTCCGATTGGCCAGTCGATCACATGCACAGCGCGTACGGCGGCGCCGGTGAGGCGAGCCTGCCTTGCGGCCCAACGCAGGGCTGCGCGAGCCGTTGGCGTGTCGTCGAGTCCCACCACGATCCGCTGCGGCTCGCCGGGCTCGATCGGCCGGACGGCCAGGCGATGGTCGCTACGAGGCGACGCGGTCGATGCGCTCATCATCATTACTCCAGAGTTCTACGGCCGCTGGGCACGTGTGTTGATCGGCCCACCTGCTCTATACCTACTTTGTTGATCGAAGACGCCGCTGAGCAGAGGCGAAAGTCCCCGAACCGCGACCTGAGCTAATCAGGCGTCCCCGATCGACCACGCGATCGCTGGCGGATGAACGCGGGCACAGCGCGGCCAGCCGTGCTCGTCGGTGAGCACGACACGCCCGACAAGGGGACGCCCACTCTGTAGCGCCTGGTCAATGAGGACAGGATCGACCTCCGCGAAGCGCAGCTTCGCAGCGCGGAAGTTCTCAACTCGGCCGTCAGGGATCTGCCCATACCAACGAAGGCCGAGATGGCGATCGTCGCGCTGCCCGCTGACGAACGGGCCGCCGAAATCGCGACCACTCCCGGTCTCCCGGACAGCGACGTCCACTGACCACATGGCCTCCGCTGCATCACCCGGGACGAGATCGATCGCGGTCGTCCCTTTCTTGAGCCCGACTTGGATGTCCCTGTACCAGCCGCCACCTGGCCGTGGACCGCAGCTCCGGCCCGGCAGGTCGACGCCGTGCAGCTCGACCCGAAGCAGCACGCCGGCGCTCGCCTTCGTCACGTGAGACCTCCCTGTTCAGCGGCACCCTCTCTCAGCAACCGCGGATTAGTGCCAAAGAGCTCTAGTCCACGAGCCGATCAATAGGTAATGCTGGGAGGAACCGTACGGCACTCAGGAGGACGCGATGAAGGCGGATGTCGGCGATCGGATCGTGGTGGCCTCGGGCACACTGCACCGGCCGATTCGAGACGGCGAGGTGCTGGAGACGGGACCCGATGGCGCCGGCCCGTACCTGGTGCGATGGTCCGACAGTGGCAACGAGAGCCTGTTTTTCCCTGGTCCGGACGCGCATGTCGAGCATGTCCAGCGGGAGGCCGGCGACAATGGCGGTCAGCAGGTCCCAACAGGATCGCGTGCGGCGCCGACGAAGAAATGGAGCGTAGAGATCTATCTGTACGAAGATCAGAGCTCAACGTCGGCCAACGCCGTCCTGCACAGCGACGTACCTGGGCCGCTCGATGTTCGGGGTGAAGCTCGGCGCAGCCCGGCTGATCCGGACCTGCCTGCGGTCGGTGACGAGGTGGCGGCGGCTCGTGCTTTACGTCAGCTCGCCGATCGGCTGCTCGAGATGGCCTCCAGCGATCTCTCAGACGCCGAGGGCCATCCCGTTTCGCTGCGCAGCTGAGTTACTGCACGTCACCAAAAGGTCCAAGATCACGACTCAGTCGTGGCCCTGGGCTCGGTCACATCAGCATCGGAGTAGCCCGCAGCGTGGCTCTGCGGGGTGATCATGACTGGGCACGGCGCGTGTTCTATCAGGTGCCGGGTCAGCGTGCCGAGCCCGATCGAGGCCCGATGCGCATCGCGGTGTCGTTCCACCACGAGCAGCTCAGCGTGCTCACACTCCTGCAGCAGGCCAACTTCGGTGACACCCTTCACGCTGCGAGCATGGATCTCCACATCCGGATGATTCTTCACCACTCCGGCAACGACATTTGCCAGCTGAGAGTCGGCCCACCTGGCCGCCTCCTCAACCTCTTCCCCGTCCGGTTCGATCTGTCCGCCGTAGGTAGGCGAAAACTGCAAGTTCCAGACATAGACCGCAGTCAGTGGGCACTTCCGTGCCGCCGCCTCGGTAACCGCAGTCTCGAGCGCTCGTTGACCAGAATTGGGCGCGACGCCGACCACCACCCCGCGCTTGGAGTCGCTCTCCAATTGATCATGCCGGACGACGATCACCGGACATGCCGCCTGCGCGGCCACGGTATGAGAAGTGGCGCCCGTGAAGGCGCGATATACCGCCGATGCACTCCGGCGCTGCACGATCAGCGAAGTGGCCGACTGCGACTCGTGTAGCAGTGCCTCAACTCCGGTACGTGGCACAGCCGCAAGGCTGATCGGAGTACCGGGATCAACCATTGCGGACAGGGCAAGCCGCGCCTCATCGACGATCTGCCGGCCGCGTGTCAGGTGGCGCTCCAGGCCTCCTCCGGTAGCAATCGATAGCCGCGGAAGGCTTCCGTGAACCAGGGTGATCGTCGCGTCCCGCTGCCGACTCATCCGCGCAGCGATGCCGAGCGCGGCACGGTAGTGGGCAGGACCGGCGTTGCCGATGCCAACGACTAGGCGGTCGGCAGCCTGGCTATCGTTTGATCTTGACTCCACTGGTACCCCCAAACACTCAGCCTAGATAATTCCCCGCAAACCCACAGTCCAGTCAGAACGCCGCGTCGTGACCTAGGCTGAGCCGGTGACACCCGGGACCACAGCCGATCGGTTGCCGGAGCCCACCGGACAACACGCGGTTGGTCGCCTGTCGTATGACTGGGTCGACTTCGCGAGGACCGAGATCTACGGAGCAAACCGGGAGGATCGCCGCGAGCTTGTCGTCTTCGTCTGGTACCCGGCGAAGCAGGAAAGTGCCGCGACCTTCGCGCCTTACCTTCCTCCGGCGTGGGCGCCGGTCGCCGAGTTCCTGGGGATCAACGTCGATGGCCTCAGCTCGCACGCTGTCGCCGATGCCACGGTTGCGGAGCACGATTCCGCCTATCCGGTGCTGCTGCTATCGCCCAGTGGTTTCCCGCCGCTGCTGCTGAGCGCGATCGCTGAAGAGCTGGCCAGCTACGGCTTCATCGTCGCGGGCGTGAACCATACCTACGAGACGGCGGTGACGGCGTTCGCCGATGGCCGGGTAGTGCCGATGAACCCGGCAGCCCTTGGTGGCGCACTGGGACCGCAGACTGGCTCATACGATGACGTCTTCCGGCAGCGGGCGTCGGTATGCGCATACAAAGCGGCCGACCTCGCTTCGGTCGCCGATCAACTTGAGCGACTCAACAGCGATCCGGCTGAGCGTTTGGCCGGTCGGCTGGACCTTGGCCGGGTCGCTGCCCTCGGCCACTCATTCGGCGGGAACGCCGCTCTCGAGTGGTGTCGAGCCGACCAGCGTTGTCGAGCCGCGGTCAACCTCGATGGCGCACTCTGGAGTGACGTAGGCCGGGTCGGGCTTGACCGTCCCGCACTGCAGGTGCTGGCCGAACATGGTGAGTTCGCTATAGCTGCTGAGGACGCGGTCAAGGCTGGCGCGGCGCCAACCGTCGAATGGTTCGAGGCGGAGAAGGCGATCACGTTCGGCGGCTGGCGTACCGTCCAGCAGCGCGCGCAACCCGGCTACACCGCACAGATCGGTGGCGCGACCCACCTGAGCTTTATGGATGTTCCGTTCCTGCCGGTGACGGATACGTCCATCGTGAAGCCCGCCCTCGACGCCACCAAGATCCGACCGCAGCGGATGTGGCGTATCACCTGCGACCTGCTGCTTGCCTTCTTCGCCAGACACCTGAACGGTGCTGCCGCCGCACCTGTGTTGGACGGACTCGCAGACGGGTATCCGGAACTGACCATCGGTCCACCCTGACGCCAGCATTCCCTGAAACCACACCTAGATGAGAGTCCAGCTTCGGATTCACGCTCAACAACGGCTGCAGACCTTCCGCTGAAGTGAGGTTTTCAGGGTCATGCGAGAGGATTTCAATGCAACAGGCAACTTGTGAAAGGTGTTGCAATGACCACCGCCGGTGAAACACCCGTCGATCTGCCAGCGGCAGCCCCCAAAGCGCTGGAAGTCGAGCGGAACGGCCTCAATTCGATCAGTGTCCATGAGCACCGGGGCAGGCCACGCGAGCTGTTTTGGCCCTGGTTCGCGGCCAACATTTCGGTACTCGGGATCAGCTACGGAGCCTTCCTCCTCGGCTTCGGTATCTCCTTCCCCCAGGCAGTCGTTGTCGGGGTGGTCGGCATCGTCATCTCATTCCTGCTCTGCGGCCTGGTCTCTCTTTCCGGCAAGCGCGGCCATGCGCCAACCATGACGTTGAGCCGCGCCGCCTTTGGCGTCAACGGCAATCGGTTGCCCTCTGCCATTTCATGGCTGTTGCTGGTCGGCTGGGAGACGGTCCTTGCGACCCTAGCGGTGTTGGCCACTGCAACGGTCTTCACCCGGTTGGGATGGGAGAGTGGCCTGCTCGACAAGCTCACCGCACTTGTCCTGGTGGCCGCCCTGATCATGATCGGTGGAGTTCTCGGTTTCGAGTTCATCATGAAGCTGCAGATGTGGATCACCGTAATCACTGCAGTGCTCACCGTGATCTACGTGATCTTGGTCGCCTCCAATATCGACTTCGCCACACTCGCGGCATTGCCTGCCGGCCCGATACCGCAGGTAGTCGGTGGGTTCGTCTTCATGATGACTGGTTTCGGGCTCGGCTGGGTCAACGCCGCAGGCGATTACTCCCGCTACTTGCCACGGCATGCATCGAGCGCCGGCGTCGTCGGATGGACGACCTTCGGGGCGTCACTCGGTCCAGTCGTGCTGCTGATCATCGGGCTGATGCTCGCGGGCTCGTCGCCAGAGCTGAGTGAGGCTGTGGCCACTGATCCCATCGGCGCGCTGACCACCTTGCTTCCGATCTGGTTCCTCATACCGTTCGCACTGGTCGCGGTGCTCGGCCTGGTCGGTGGTGCCGTTCTCGACATCTACTCCTCTGGCCTTGCCCTCCTCAGCGCCGGCCTTCCGGTGCCGCGATTCGTCGCCGCAGCCATCGACGGCGTCTTGATGATCGCCGGATCGATCTATCTGGTGTTCATCGCAGACAACTTCATCGGGCCGTTCCAGGGATTTTTGATCACATTGGGCGTTCTGATCGCCTCATGGTGCGGCATCTTCCTCGGCGACTTCGCCTTGCGCCGCCGCCCGTACGCGGGTTCTGAGTTACTGGATCCACACGGCCGCTATGGCGGTGTCCGCATTTCCTCGCTGGTGTTGATGTTGATCGGGACTGTGGTCGGTTGGGGTCTGGTCACCAATTCCTTTGCGGGCTGGCTCGGATGGCAGGGATATCTGCTCGGTCCTTTCGGGCTGGGTGGTCGAGAAGGTCCCTGGGCGTATGCCAACCTCGGCGTGCTCGCGGCGCTGATCATCGGATTCGTCGGCACGCTGCTCCTGGGCGCACGAACCGTACGAGCACAGGAGGACAAGCCGCTCTCTGGGACCGACTTGGAGGCGGCAGCTGTCGAATGAGCGAGAACATGCCATCGCCCTCGAGGAATGCCGAGGCCCCCTGGCTGATGATCATCGATATGCAGCGGATCTTCGGCGAACCGATCAGTGATTGGGTCACGCCGGGGTATCCATCGGCTTCGGCTGGGATCCAACGACTGCTGGGCGCATTCGAGTCCCGGGTCTGCTGCACGCGGTTCCTGGCGCCCGAGCAGCCAACGGGTGTTTGGATCGAGTACTACGAGACCTGGCCCTTTGCACTCGACCCAGCGACAGCGCCGCTCTATGAACTCAGTGAGGAGTTCAGGTCCGTCCCGGCGACGATTGTCGACCGGACGACCTTCGGCAAGTGGGACGCCGAGACCGACCGCGAACTGGGACACCCGGAGGAGATCGTGCTGACCGGGGTCACCACCGACTGTTGCGTCCTCTCCACGGCGCTCGCGGCGGCCGATGCAGGCGCCCACGTCATCGTTGCTGCCGACGCCTGCGCGGGCGTCACCGAGAAAGATCATCAGCGTGCCCTCGACACCATGGCCCTTTACCAACCGTTGATCGATATCGTCGAGGTGGACAGCATCCTCGCGTCTCGAGCCAGATGAGCGCAGCCACTGACCGGGCCCGTGGCGCCCTCTATGGCCTTGCGATTGGCGACGCGCTTGGCATGCCGACTCAGTTGATGTCGCATCAGGAGGTCGCTGCCTGCTTCGGTGTCCTCGAGGGGTTTCGAGCAGCGCCGGCAGGTCACCCGATCGCGGCCGGCATGCCGGCCGGATCGGTGACCGACGACACAGAGCAGGCACTGCTGCTGGCCGACGCACTACTCATCGGCGCCGGACACGTCGACATCGATGATCTGGCCCGTCGGCTCCTCGCATGGGCAGAGCGGGCACGGGAACGCGGATCGCTGGACTTGCTGGGTCCGTCGAGCAGTGCGGCGGTGTCGGCGCTGATGGCTGGTGGTCCGGTGGATGAGGTCGGACGCTCTGGCGCGACAAACGGCGCGGCGATGCGGATCACCCCGGTCGGGTTGATCATCTCCAGTGATGATCTCGAGGCCCTTGTTGATCTTGTTGTGGAGGCATCCCGGGTGACCCACCACACCGGTGTGGCGATCGCTGGTGCAGCCGCGGTCGCAGCCGCCGTCAGTGGCGGCATCGATGGTGCGTCCGTCGCAGAGGCTACGACGCTTGGCATCAGGGCCGCGGACATGGGTCAACGGCGGGGCGAATGGGAGGCCGGGGCGGAAGTCGCCCGCAGGATCGCATGGGCAGTTGGGCTGGTGGACGCAGATGATCATGAACGTTCGGTACGAGAGGTTGTCGAGCTGGTTGGTACC
>DASRJV010000037.1:0-13965 GCA_035649295.1 Propionibacteriaceae bacterium | reverse complement strand
AGCAGATCGGCGCCATCTCACGCCAGGTCGAGCAGCAGCAAAGTGAGTCCGGTGAGATCGTGACGGTGACCCTGGAGCGCCGATACCCGGCTGAGGTGGCCGACGTCTGGCAGGCGATCACCAACCCGGAACGCCTACGTCGTTGGTTCCTGCCGATCACCGGCGATCTACGGCCAGGTGGGAATTTCCAGCTCGAGGGCAATGCCGGCGGGGACATCTTGACCTGTGAGGCGCCCTGCCATCTGCAGGTGACCTTCGGCAGTGAGAACAGCATCGTCGATGTGCTGCTCTCCGGCGAGCGCGATGACACGTTGCTCAGACTCACCCATTCGGTGCCGCTCGCACTCGCCGGTAGTACGGCCGGCGCCCTCTATGTCGGACCGGGCTGGGACGGTGCATTGCTTGGCATGGCGCTGTACCTGACCGGGCAAGTCAGCGACGATCCCGTCGCTGCTGCCAACAGTCCGGAGGCACAGGATTTCAATGTCAAGTCGATCGAGGAGTGGGTCGACGCCGTTGAGGCCTCGGGAACGGCTGATGCGGAGGCCATTGCCGCCGCGCAGCAGGTCTCGCTAGCCCAGTTCGCCCCCGATCTCGTGCGACCCGAATGAGCTCTTGCATCACACGACACTGGAGACTGGCGGCCACCACGTAGGGTCGTGCCATGACCGAGCCCATCGGACCTGCTCCGCTGGTGACCGTACGCGGGGAGGCTCAGCTGGAGGGTCCACCGGATCTGGCAACGGTCACGCTGACTTTGCACGCCTCCGCAGATTCGCCCGAACGAACCAGAGCTGAGCTCGCCGGGGGGTCCGCCAAGATCGCGCAGCTACTGCAGCGGTTCGAAGCGGCGCTGGAGCGGTCCAGCACCAGCGGGGTCCATGTCTTCCCGGTCTTCAACCGACGCACTCCGAGCAAGATCACTGGCTACCAGGGCACGTTCTCGACTCAGATCGTGGTCGCGGACCTGGAGGCGCTCTCCCCGCTAGTGCTGGCGCTGACCGAGCTGCCGAATAGCCAAGTCGATGGTCCCTGGTGGTCGTTGCGCCCTGACAACCCGATGTATCGCGAGGCACGGCTGGCCGCTATCGGCGATGCCCGCCGTCGCGCCGATGATTACGCGGCCGCATTCGGTACGACGGTGGCGGACCTGGTGGAGATCTCGGACCTGAACGGCGCCCTCGGCGGCGGTGCACGAGAGCTACGGGCATTCGCCATGGCAAAGGGAGCCGACGATGCAGCCTTCGAGTTCGAGCCGGCAGCGCAGAGCGTGTCCGGCCAGGTCACCGTCCGATTCAGCCTGAGAGCTATCGAGCTCTGAGCGATAGCAGGTCAGCCTCAGCCCTCCGATAGGCGCTGAGCGCCAGCTAGCAAGCATCGGTGAACGCTGTCTCGCTGCGGTAACAAACTCTCGGTAGATTCGACCCATGTTCGCCAAGGTGCTGGTCGCCAACCGCGGTGAGATCGCTGTCCGAGCCTTCCGGGCGGCGTACGAGCTGGGCGTGAAGACGGTCGCGGTGTTTCCCTACGAGGACCGTAACGCTGTTCACCGAATCAAAGCGGATGAGGCGTACGTGATCGGCGAGCGTGGGCATCCGGTACGTGCATACCTGGATATTGCCGAGATCATCCGGGCCGCGAAGGAGTCCGGTGCCGACGCGATTTATCCCGGCTATGGTTTCTTGAGCGAAAATCCCGGCCTAGCACGCGCCTGCGCTGAGGCTGGCATCATCTTCATCGGTCCTCCCGCCGGAGTTCTCGAGCTCGCCGGCAACAAGGTGCGGGCTATCAAGGCAGCGAGGGCCGCTGGCGTCCCAACGCTGCGGTCCACGCCGCCTTCCGCAAATCTCGACGAGTTGGTGGCGGGAGCCACACAGATCGGCTTTCCGGTGTTCGTCAAGGCGGTTGCCGGCGGTGGCGGCCGCGGCATGCGCCGGGTCGAGGACCCCCAGACGCTCCGCGAGTCCGTTGCCGCCGCGATGCGTGAGGCCGAGGGGGCATTCGGCGATCCGACGGCGTTCATTGAGCAGGCTGTGGGCCGGCCGCGGCACATCGAGGTACAGATCCTTGCTGACGCGCAGGGCAACACCATTCATCTGTTCGAGCGCGACTGCTCGGTCCAACGGCGGCACCAGAAGCTCGTAGAGATCGCGCCAGCTCCGAACATTTCGACCGAATTGCGGGAGGCGCTGTGTCGTGACGCGGTGCGCTTCGCCGAGTCGATCAACTATTCCTGTGCCGGAACTGTGGAGTTCCTGGTCGAAACCGAAGGGGAGCGCGCAGGCCAGCACGTCTTCATCGAGATGAATCCTCGGATTCAGGTTGAGCACCCGATCACCGAGGAGATCACCGACGTTGATCTTGTGCAGTCCCAGATGCGCATTGCGTCAGGCGAGAGCCTGGCTGATCTTGGTCTCTCACAGGAGGTCATCCGGATCAACGGTGCAGCGCTACAGTGCCGGATCACGACGGAGGATCCGGCGAACGGATTCCGGCCCGATACCGGCACCATTACCGCGTACCGCTCCGCCGGCGGCGCAGGCGTACGCCTAGACGGCGGCACCATTGATATCGGCGTCGAGATCAGCGCGTACTTCGATTCCTTACTCGTCAAGCTCATTTGCCGCGGCCGGACCTTCGAGCAAGCGGTGGCTCGGGCTCGGCGGACGTTGGCTGAGTTCCGGATACGCGGGGTCAGCACCAACATTCCTTTCCTGCAGTCGGTTCTGGAGGATCCAGACTTCATTGCCGGCGACGTCTCGACCTCCTTCATCGAGGAGCGACCCGACCTGCTGACCACTCACGCTCCAGCGGACCGCGGCACCAAGCTGTTGCGGTGGCTTGCAGAGGTTACGGTCAATCAGCCGCACGGCCCGGCACCAACGCAGCTCGACCCAGGTATCAAGCGACCGGCCGGCGTCGATCTCAACATTCCCTCGCCCCCGGGTTCGCGGCAACGTCTTCTTGATCTTGGTCCGGAAGCCTTTGCCGCCGACCTGCGGCAACGGGTCCCCATCGAGGTCACCGAAACCACGTTCCGTGACGCCCACCAGTCGTTGTTGGCCACGCGAGTCCGTACCAAGGACCTGCTCAGGATCGCGCCGTACGTCGGGCGGATGACTCCGGAACTACTGTCGGTCGAATGCTGGGGCGGGGCGACGTACGACGTGGCCCTCCGCTTCATCGCCGAGGATCCGTGGGAGCGACTGGCCGCGCTGCGCTTCAACATGCCGGGCCTGTGCCTCCAGATGCTGCTACGCGGCCGTAACACGGTCGGCTATACGCCGTATCCGACGAAGGTCGCAACCTCATTCGTTGCCGAAGCTGCCGAGGTCGGGATCGACATATTCCGAATCTTCGATGCGCTCAATGATGTGGAGCAAATGCGTCCGGCGATCGAGGCCGTCCGCGAGACCGGCAGCACCATCGCCGAAGCGGCGCTGTGCTACACCGGCGATCTGAACTCACCGGCTGAGGACCTCTACACGCTCGACTACTACCTGCATCTGGCCGAGAAGATCGTGAACGCCGGTGCACATGTCCTTGGGATCAAGGACATGGCGGGTTTACTGCGCCCACCGGCGGCTCGGAAGCTCGTCGCCGCGCTGCGGCAGAACTTCGACCTGCCGGTTCACCTTCACACCCACGACACCGCAGGTGGTCAGCTTGCGACGTTGCTGGCTGCCATCGAGGAGGGGGTTGACGCGGTAGACGTGGCCAGCGCGCCGATGGCAGGAACCACTAGTCAGGTGCCGGCCTCGGCACTCGTCGCCGCGTGCGCGAACACGGAGCGTCCGACCAACTTGGACCTGCGGTCCGTGATGGACCTGGAGCCGTACTGGGAGGCGGTGCGCAAGATGTATGCACCGTTCGAGTCGGGGTTGCCCAGCCCGACCGGCCGGGTGTACGACCACGAGATTCCCGGGGGACAGCTTTCCAACCTTCGGCAGCAGGCCATCGCGCTTGGGCTGGGGGAGAAGTTCGAGCAGATCGAGGCGATGTACACCGCGGCAAATGCCATTTTGGGCAGGCCACCCAAGGTCACCCCGTCATCGAAAGTGGTCGGCGATCTGGCGCTCCACCTGGTCGCGGTCGGCGCCGATCCAGACGATTTCGCTGAGAACCCACAGAACTACGACATCCCTGATTCCGTCATCGGTTTCCTCAATGGCGAGCTGGGCGATCCCCCCGGCGGCTGGCCGGAACCGTTCCGGACCAAAGCCCTGCAGGGTCGTACGATGCCGGTCCGCGATGTCGAGATCTCGCCGGAAGACTCAGCTGATCTTGATGACAAGGGCCAGGTACGGCAGGCGACGCTGAACCGGCTGCTGTTTCCTGGGCCGACCAAGGAGTTCTTGGCCAACCGGGCAACCTACGGCGATGTCGGTCGGCTGAACACTCTCGACTTCCTCTACGGGTTGCAGCCGGGTCAGGAGCATGTCGCCAAGATCGGCAGAGGGGTCAGCCTGATTCTTGGGCTGACCGCGATCGGCAACGCTGACGAGCGGGGCATGCGTACCGTGATGTGTACGCTCAACGGTCAATTGCGTCCCCTTCGGGTGCGCGACAAGTCGATCAAGGTCGATGTCAAGGCGGCGGAGCGTGCGGACCCGACCAAGCCGGGACATGTGGCCGCACCGTTCGCCGGTGTGGTCACGGTCACGGTTACCGAGGGGGATCCCATCGAGGCCGGTGCCACGGTTGCCACCATTGAGGCGATGAAGATGGAGGCTGCGATCACTGCGCCGGTCTCCGGTGTGGTGCAGCGACTCGCGATCGCATCTGTACAGCAGGTGGAGGGCGGCGACCTTCTGCTGGTGATCGTCACCAGCTGAGCTCAGCTGGCCCAGAAGCCCACCAGGTCAGGCACCGGCCGACCCAGCGAGGCAGCAACCTGCGCCCACGGCACGAAGCCATCCAGCCAGATAGTCAGCGAGTTGATCATTTCTCGTTGTTCTTCGGTCTTGATGTCCTGCAGCGCCGACCGGTAGGCCGCCGCCATCGCCAATGCCTTGCGATGCGGGTGCCAGCCAACCGTCAGCCCTGGCACCGGAACCAGGTTGAGGCTTGGTGTGCTGTTCAGCAGATGGCGGAATCCCACCGACGCCGACACACCGCCCCGCGCCAGCGCGAAGTCAAGATCATCCATCGACTGGGCGGTCAGGCTCATCAAGGTCGAGCCCCAGGCAATGCCCTGAACCAGGGTCTCGAGGAGCCGCCATGTTGCGCCGGTGCGATCAGGCGACACGTAAGCCCCGGCCAGCAGTACCTCGACGTCGTGCGGCTCGGGTTGCGTAGGGGAGATCACAGGTGTCGCGGGCACACGTTTGAAAATGGGTCCCAGCTTGGACAGTAGACCGCCACGAGCCTCCACAGCAGGTGGGGTGAAGGCTCGGCGAGCCACCTCACGCAGGTGCTCAGCGACCTGCGGGGATGCTCCGAACATGCCTCGAACCTCGTCAATGCCGACGGCATACAAGCGAAGTTCGCCCATAACTGACACCGTAATCGAGTGGAATGCACGACGCGGAAATTTCAGGATCACAGTTCTGGCGGTCCTATCCTGGGCCCATGAACCCACGGGCACGTCGGCTCATCGTCTCCGGCGTACTCGGTGGTCTAATCCTGATCGTGGTCGTCGCTGCCGCCTGGAATTGGCTACGGTAAAGGCTCGGTCGCGCACGCCCCCCGGTGCGCGAGGTTTGGTGAAGGGATCAGCACGATGGCACTGATGCGCGGGGGGAGGCGTCTGGTGCTGCTGCTGTTGGCAGCCGCGTTCCTTGCGGTCGTCCCAACGGTCGCTGGAGCCGAGGACACCGTCGCATTCACTATCAAGGACGCGCGTATCACTGAATCCAGTGGTCTCGCCGTCGATCCGGACGGCAACGTGTATTGGACGGTGAACGACTCTGGCGACCGTGGCGTCGCGTACGGCATCGGGCTCGACGGCGAGGTCCAGGGCACCCTCAACTTTCGAGCTGAACCACAAGATGTCGAGGCCGTCGCGGTGCACGGGGATCGGCTTTACGTCGCCGATATAGGCGACAACAGCCGTCAGCGCAGTTCCATCCGGGTCTACTTCTTCAAGAACCCGCGGGCCAACGGCCTGACGGTGAGCTACTACGCCTACGACTTCCGCTATCCGGATGGACCGCACAACGCGGAGACATTGCTCGTCGATGACTCTGGCCGGCTGTTCATCGTGACGAAGGGGCGGAAGGCTGCCATATACGAGGCTCCGATGAGACCGCGCCGCCAAGGCGTCAACGAGCTGGAGAGGGTCGGCGCGGCGCCCTCCAATGTCACCGACGGGACCTTCCTACCTGGAGGGGGCAGGATAGCCCTGCTGACCTACAACTCGGTGGAGGTCATCGATGCCACTAAGTACGAGGTGGTCGCCAGCGCCCCGATCCCCGATCAGCCACAGGCGGAATCGCTGACGCTCAGCTTGGACGAGCAGTCGCTATTGGTTGGCAGCGAAGGCAAGAAGTCCAAGGTGTACTCCATGCCAGTTCCCAGCGAGGCCACTCCGACGCCCACGCCTGGGCCCAATCCCGAGGGCAGCGAGGGCGACGTCCCCGAGGAGGAAGCCAATGCCATCCAAAGCCAGCAGGGAACGCTGCTCGCAATTGGCGTGGCTGCCTTCGTAGCGCTTGTGGCGGGCGCCGTTGTCGTCTTCGTACGCAACCCGAGTTGAGCTCACGAAGTTTGCGTCAGACTGACTTACATGCAGGATCTGTTCGGCGAGCGCATGGAGTACCAGGGTCAGCACCTTCTAGAGTCGACCGCGCCAGCTGATCCATTCGTACTGTTCGACGCCTGGTTGGCCGACGCATTCATTGCGAAGGAGCGTGGGTTGCTGCCCGAGCCGACCGCGATGGTGATCGCCACCTGCGTCGACGACCAGCCAGCGAGTCGTACCGTGCTGCTCAAGAACGTCTCGGACCAGGGCTTCACTTTCTTCACCAATTACAACTCGCGGAAGGGCAGCGAGCTGAGCCGGAATCGAAACGTCGCGCTGCTCTTCGGCTGGTATCCGCTGCATCGGCAGGTCCGTGCCGAGGGGACAGCGGAACTCGTGCCGCGCGCTGAATCTGAGGCCTACTTCGCGACCCGGCCGCGAGATTCGCAGCTGGGAGCTTGGGCGTCTGAGCAGTCCGCGACGGTGCCCTCACTCGAGGAGCTGACGCGTGCGTACGCGGCAGCTGAGCGCCGGTTCCGTGGGGTCACAGTGCCGTGCCCGAAGCATTGGGGCGGCTACCGGGTGACTCCGACCATGATCGAATTCTGGCAAGGTCAGCCGAGCCGAATGCACGACCGGCTGCTCTACCAGCGCACCGGGCTGACGTGGAACCTCAGCAGGCTGGCGCCCTAGCAAGTTTCCCTCCGCTCGCGCGGCGCCGAATTGAAGCTGCCTAACGACGCTCGCAGAGTTGATCACCGAGGCGCAATCAGTCCCGCGGTTTGTGCCCTAGCTGCGGAGAAGCGGGCTTGTGCGTCGGCCCAGTTGACCACGTTCCACCATGCCTTGGCGTAGTCGCCCTTGACATTCTTGTACTGCAGGTAGAACGCGTGCTCCCACATGTCGAGCAACACGATAGGGATCTGGGCGAGCGGCAAGTTCGACTGCTGGTCGTAGAGCTGCACGACGTTCAGCCGCTGGCCGAGCGTGTCCCAGACCAGCATCGACCAACCGGAGCCCTGAATGGCGGTGGCATTGGCCTCGAAGTGCGCGCGGAATTTGTCAAAGCTGCCGAAGTACTCATCGATGGCCGACGCAAGGTCACCATCCGGCTTGTCGCCGCCGTCGGGTGACATATTCGGCCAGAACACCGAGTGGTTGATGTGACCGCCGAGGTTGAAGGCGAGGTTCTTCTCCAGCCCGCCAACCGAATCGAACGAGTCGTTTTCGCGAGCCTCCTCCAGCTTCTCCAATGCAGTGTTCAGGCCCTTGACGTAGGTGGCGTGGTGCTTGTCGTGATGCAGCTCCATGATCTCGCCGGAGATGTGGGGTTCCAATGCGGCGTAGTCGTATGGAAGCGCGGGCAGTTCGTAGGCAGCCATTCCAGTCCTCTCGGCTCGTCGTGCAGATCAGGAGTCAAACTGACGCTCATGCTACGACTGGAGCTATGCAGCTGAGCCACAGCCCCCTCAGTTGAATCCATGGCATAGCTACCCAATTAGTGGCTGCTCGAACATCGCGCTCCCAGCCACTCCGAACCCTGGAAACTTCACTCCAGATAGCTGAGCGTAACGATGTGGCGAGTGCGTTCGCTGGAGTGAAGTTTTCAGGGCTGACCGCGGACGACCAGGACCCGGAAGCCTTTGGCTGAGGCGACTCGCTCGCATGCGTAGCCCTGCTCGATCAGCCACCGCTGCAGACTGTCGGCACCGAGGTTCTTGCCGACCACGAGACGCGCCACCCCGTCGGGTACCAGGCGCGGCAGCCAGGTAAGCAACAGCTCATGCAATGCCTGCTTGCCGATCCGGATTGGAGGATTTGACCAGATCTCGTCGTAGCGAGTGTTCGGATCAACCTCGTCCGGCCGCAACGGGCGTACCCGGTCCGCCACGCCGAGCGCCTCCGCGTTGTCCCGGCACAAAGCAAGAGCCCGCTCGTTCACGTCAACCGCGTCAACGAGCGCACCAGGACAGTGCATCGCAACAGCCAGCGCGATCGTGCCATACCCGCAGCCGAGGTCCAGGATCCGCGAGCTCCCCACCGGTATCGGTGATGCTCGCAACAGCACGGCAGTGCCGCGATCCAGACCATCGGCAGCGAACACCCCGCCGGCGGTGATCAACGACAGCTCCTGCCCCCAGACCCGCGCGGTGATGGTACGCCGTACCTCGGTGCCGCCCGGCTGCTTACTGAAGTACTGGGAGGGTTCTCGCGATGTCATGATCGGCTCGCTTCCCGAAGGGCGCGTGCCTCCAGCGCCCGCTTCGCCAGTTCATGATCAGCCGGGTATCCGACCTCCTCCAGGGTGAGCCCGGCTGCCGGCATCACCGTGATCGTGGAGTCGCGGACTCCGCGCTCGGTGATCCCGGCCAGCCATTCATGGTCACGCTGGCCAGTGGCGACCGCGACCAGTGCGCCGACAAGCGACCGCACCATCGAGTGGCAGAAGGCATCGGCGCGTACGGTGCACTCGATGACCCCCGCCATGGGACCGGATGGTACGCGTCGACCGGCCAGCTCGAGCAGCATCCGGATCGTGCTGGCTCCCTCCCGCCGCCGACAGAAAGCACCGAAGTCCCGCAGGCCGACGAGGGTCGCAGCTTCCTCGTTCAGCCGAGCAAGATCGACTTCGGTGTGCACCTGGGCAACCTGATACCGGTACAGCGGGTCCGGTGGCACCTCTGCATCGCTCAGTCGATAGACGTAGCGCCGCCAGACCGCCGCAAACCGGGCGTCGAATCCGCGCGGAGCTGCTGAAATCCGACGCACCACGCAATCGCCGCCCAGGACCTTGTTGAGCCGACGAGTGAGCGCGTCCCCGCCGTCGCTGATCACCGATGGATCCAGATCCAGGTGGGCAACTTGGCCTCGGGCATGTACCCCGGCGTCTGTTCGCCCGGCGCAGACGAGCTGGGCGGGCTCAGCCAGTCGCAGAACCCGGGTGATCCAGCTCTCTAGCTCGCCTTGTACGGTACGCCGCCCGAGCTGGGCGGCCCAGCCGGAAAAGTTCGTCCCGTCGTAGCTGAGGTCCAGCCGCCATCGGACCTTGGACACCTCGTCCCGCTCAGCCGACACGGCGATAGGCAAGGTCGAAGATCTGCCGCCCGGCGTCCAAGCCCCGCTGCTCGAAGTGAGTGATCGGCCTCGCGTCCCATCGCGGTGCCCAGCCGTTGGGATACAAGCTGACGAAGGACGGATCGCTGTCCAGAACCTCACGAATCCACTCCGCGTAGTCACCCCAGTCGGTCGCAATCCGCATTTTCCCGCGAGGTCTCAACCGAGAAGCACACAGTGCGGCGAACTCGGGATTTAGCAGCCGGCGCTTGTGATGGCGCGCCTTGTGCCACGGATCGGGAAAGAACAACCAGATCTCGTCAACGGATCCGGCCGGCACCAGATACTCCAGTGCGGGCACGGCATCCGCCTCGACAATCCGGACATTGTCGAGGCCGGTCCGAGCCAGCTGAGAGAGCATGCGCGCGATGGCGGGCTGGTAGACCTCGAGCGCCAGAACGTTCGCTCGCGGCCGAGCCGCCGCCATCGGAATCAGCGAGTCGCCGGACCCAGGTCCGATCTCCACGATCAGCTCCGCATCACGCCCGAACACCTCGATCAGATTCATTGCCGCGGCCGGATGGATCGAGGTAGAGGTGTCCAAGCGGGGGACATCCAGGACGTAGCGATCCCGGTAGGCATCCCATGCGCGCCGCTGATTCGGGCGCATGCGATTGCTGCGCCGCACGAACGAAACGACTTCCCGTCTCGTACGCCGCTCTCCTCGCCCTACAGCCGACCCCATCATGATCTTGGCAAATATAGCCGCACCTCACCGGCCGCCCTCTCATGTTGGAAAGCTACGTGCTCGGACTAGCTCGAGATGTCCTTGGTCGACAACCTGGCCCAGGCGGCGACCCAGAAGACGCTGGCGTACACCAGAGCCGTGACCAGCCCGCGCTGAATCGACTCGGTGGCGATCGGGTCGCGCAGCAGATCACCGAACGCGGTCCACCAGTGGGTCAGCAGCCAGGGGTGCAGCCAGTCCAACTGTGCGATCGAGTTGAGGACGAACATCAGCACATTGACCAGCACGATCGCGATGGTGGCGCCTATTGGCTGCTCGGTGAGGGTCGAAACGAACAATCCGATCGCACCCAGTGCCGAGAACCCGGCAGCAAGGTACAGCGAACTCAACACCAGCCGCCACAAGCCATCTGCCAGCGAGGTCTGAGTCCCGGAAAGCAGTGTCATGTCACCAGCGCCGAAGAGCGCCAGGCCCATGATCGACCCGACGAGCGCCACCAGGAAGGTTGCCGCAACAGCGAAGATCACAATAGCGGCGTACTTGATCACCAGTAGCCGGGTGCGTCCGGCGGGGATCGCCAGCAGATAGCGCAAGGTACCGAGGTTGGCCTCGCCTGCTACCGCGTCGCCGGAGATGGCGCTGACCGCTAACGGCAAGAACAGCGGCAACTCCAGGGCGAGCGCGGCAAATGCCACAAATAATCCATTGCCAGTGATTCCGACGATGAAGTCTGGACCGGCGCCCTGGCTCCCCGAGGAGACGCGCACCGAGACGGCCAAGATCACCGGAACAACAGCGAGTACGCCGAGGCCGGCGATGTTGCGCCGCCGACCGAAGATGATCTTGAGCTCCGACCGGAGGAATCGGGTGGACAGCCGCGCCCGCGGCGGGTTGGCGACGACCAGTACGTCAGCCGCTGACATCGAATCCCTCCCCCGTCAGGGATACGAACACGTCCTCAAGGCTCGGCCGCAGTATCGCGAACCCCAGCACGGGTACGCAGGCGTTCACCAGGTTGGGAACGATCTTTTCGATCGCCACGTCGCCCAGCGTTGCGGTCACATATCCGGGCGAGCTGGTGATCTCGCTCAGACCCAGCTCGGTGAGCACCCGCGCCGCGTCCTCGGTCCGATCGGTGTCGACGCGTACGGTCTGTACCGTGTCGGCGCGGAGCTCGCTGAGCGGCCCTTGCGCCACCAGCCGCCCTTCATACATCACCCCGACGTGGCTGCAGATCTGCTCCACCTCGGCAAGCAGGTGGCTCGAGACCAACACAGTGGCGCCGTCGCGCGCCAGTTCGCTGATGAGGTGCCGGACTTCCCGAGTGCCCTGGGGGTCAAGCCCATTGGTGGGCTCGTCCAGCACCAGGAGGTCACGCGGCATCAAAAGTGAGTTCGCGATCGCGAGCCGCTGACGCATGCCGAGCGAGTACGCCCGATAGCGTTTTTCCGCGGCGGCCAGCAAGCCCACTCGGTCGAGGGCGCTATCGATTCGGACCTTCGACGTCCGTGGATCGCTATAGCGATCAGCGGCATCGAGTCGGGCCAGGTTGGCGCGCCCTGAGAGATATAGGTGAAAGGCCGGTCCCTCCACCAGTGAGCCGATGCGCCGCAGCACGCTACGGGCACCACTGGGCATCTTCGAGCCCAGCAGCGAGATCTCACCGGCCGTTGGGGAGATCAGGCCGAGAAGCATCCGGATCGTGGTGGTCTTGCCTGAGCCGTTCGGGCCCAAGAAGCCGTACACTGCGCCACCCGGGACCTCCAGATCGATGCGATCGACGGCGATCTGGCGCCGAAATCGCTTGGTCAACCCGCCCGTGACGATGGGCGGGGCATCGGCGCGGGCTGATGTCACTTGTTGAGCGCCTGATAGATCACCTCTGGTCGCACGGCGCCGACAGCGAGCCGGCCATCGTCGGTCCAGACTGCCGAGAAGGCAGTACCGGCGAGCAGCCGTCCGGAACCCCATGAGCCCTGCACTGGCTGCAGCTTGCTCAGGAATGCCTTGAGCTGCTGATCACTCTGGCTGTTCGAAAGATCGCCTACTTTGGTCACGGCCACTGCGGTCCAGCCGGTACCGATGACCTCCCGGGCCCGCTCCGCCTGTTTGCGATCTTGTGCGCTGGGCGTCTGCTCGTTCGGTTTGATCTCTGTGACCTTGGCTCCCGGCGGCGGGTTGAAGGCGAACTCGGCATCATCGGGCCGGGTGAAGTCAACCGAGGTGTAAGCAACCTCGAAGACGATCTTGTTGTCGGTCCCGAACACCTGCACGCGTAGCGGCAGTTTGGTTTCGCCGTCGATCGCGATTCGCACTTGGCTGATCAAGGAGTTGGAGTCATTTGGATCAAGGACCAACTCGTACGCCGGACGGCCGGCTACCTCAACCGAGCTGTCGCTGGTCACGGTCGTGGTCGGCTCAAGCGCCTTGAGGACCCGATTCGCCGCTTCCTCTGGCGTCCTGGGTGTACCAGACGGCGTGCTGCTGGGCCGCTCGGCTTCTTCCGCGGTCAATGTGCGGTGGGTAGCGGCATTCTCCTTGCTGGACCAGGTCCACACGTCCTTGCCGTTTCGGATGATGTCGTATTCGCTGTAGGTGCCGAGCACCGCCAGGCGTGCCTTGTCGGGCGCGGAGTATCGCACCCGAAGCGTGTGGGTGCCTGACACGAGAGACGTCAGTTCTGCATCGTCTTGTCCATTCGCGCCTGGAATGGCGGGAATGCCGAGATCGGCGCGTTCCACCACGGTGCCGGACAGGCCATCGGTCTTGGCTTGCTGGAGGTCAACCAGCAGCTCCTGCGGTGTCCGGGTAGGCAGCTTCTTCTCAGCGCTCGCGGTGCCCGCAACCAGGGCGGTTCCAACCACAACGAGCACAACGGCCAGCGGCGCCAGTACGCGCAGCGCTGGTTTGGAGGCGAACATTCGCATGTGTCAATTGTTGTCGGCACTCACTGTGAGAACCCTGAGGTCGTGTTTGATTGCTTCGCTCGCTTCGGCGCACCAGCCTGCCGCAGTACGGCGGCGCGCGATTTTCCGACGCTCGCAGTCGATACTTTGCGGCTGCTCGCGCATCGCGCTTGGAATCCGCCGTCGTCGTCGTCGCTCGTGAAGGGAAGAACGCCTTCGCTTGCTCCTCCTCCGTGCGGCGGCGCGCGATTTTCCGACGCTCGCAGCCGATACTTGGCGTGTGCGAGTGCTGTTGGTCGATGACGAGGAGCGGATGGTTGCCGCACTGCGTCGCGGGCTCAGAGCCGAAGGATTCGTGGTGGAGAGCGCGACGGACGGGCCCGCTGGCCTGCGGCTGGCGCAGCACGGCGACTTCGATGCTGTGGTGCTCGACGTCATGCTTCCGGGGCTCTCGGGATATGAGGTGGTCCGTCGGTTACGCGCCCGCGGAAACTGGGTCCCAGTGCTGATGCTGTCGGCCAAGGACGGTGAGTACGACCAGGCCGACGCTCTCGACGATGGCGCCGATGACTATC
>DASRJV010000036.1:0-5923 GCA_035649295.1 Propionibacteriaceae bacterium | reverse complement strand
CGCATCGACTACCGCTTCTTGATCCGCAACCCCGACGGACCGTTCATCGTCGAGCAGCGGGCTTACTTCGACGTCAATGAAGCCGGCCGTATCTCCTACATGCGTACGATCTGCTCGGGCTATCGGCGGACCACGGAACCCATCTAGGCCGCCTGGGTTCAGTTGCCAAGGGCTGGGCTTGCGGTCGGCGTCTGAGACGGCAAGCACACCGTGGTGGTCTCCACCCGGTAGGTGGCTTCCGCCTTCTTGTTGAAGCCGCCGTACTTATTACCCACAAGTACGTCAACCGAACGGTCCACTCGCTGGTCTGAGCGTACGGTCGCCTCCTTGAAGAAGGACTTGACGAACAACACCTCGGGATTGTTGACGTCTGCGCCGACGATGACGGTCTTCTGAATCTTCTCCACGGTGTTGTCCGTCAGGACGACTCGGAAGCCTTTAGTGCGCAGAGACCGGCCGACATCGGCAGCTAGACCCTTGCGGTCGCCGCCGTTGTACACCTTGATCACGACTTGACTGGCTTGCAGCTGGCCCTTGGGCACCGTCTGGTCGACGCAGGGCTCGGGCGGCAGCGACGGGATCGGCCTGATGATGTTGGTGTATCCCCACCACGCGCCGTACAAGAGCACGCCGAACAGGATGAGGAGGGTGACCGGGGTTCTTGCGACACGGAAGATCCGACCGATCAACGTCGAACTCCTTTACCTCCGCAGCGGCCCCGATGCGTGAGTTCCCCGAGCTCCTCCCGTGCCCGACTACCCCCCGTGCGGTGAGAGCCTACCTGGAGTTCGGCGTTACTTCAGGTCAAGCACGCGTGCATGCATGGTCTGCCGTTGCTGGAGAGCCGCCCGCAGCGCGCGATGCAGCCCGTCCTCGAGGTAGAGCTCTCCGCGCCAGGAAACAACGTGCGCGAAAAGGTCGCCGTAGAAGGTTGAGTCCTCCTCGAGGAGCGCCTCCAAGTCGAGCGTTCGTTTGGTCGTGACGAGCTGATCCAAGCGCACCTGGTGCGGGGCGATGGCCGCCCACTGCTTCTGGACGTAACCATGATCTGGATACGGGCGTACGTCACCGACGCGCTTGAAAATCACTGTGACACTCTAATCAAGTTTCTTCAGGCAACTCCACGGTGCGTCGTTACGATTTGGCACATGACTGAGCCGGCTGCCCAGCAACTCTCCGAGGAGGTGCAGCGGATCGCCCAGGGCTACACGTTTGACGAGCCGGCCATCGAGCTCGGCGTCCTCATGGAGAACGACGCGGCTGTGCCCAGCGCCGTGATCCGCATCCCGTTGAGCATGCTGAACCGGCATGGACTTGTTGCAGGAGCCACGGGTACCGGCAAGACCAAGACTCTGCAGCTGATGGCTGAGCAGATCTCGGCTGCGGGCGTGCCGGTCTTCGCCGCCGACATCAAGGGTGATCTTTCCGGCATCGCCTCGCCTGGGCAGCCGAATGACAAGCTGCTGGCGCGTACCAAGAAGATCGGCCAGAGCTGGCAGCCGAGAGCCTGTCCGACGGAGTTCTTCGCACTCGGCGGCCAAGGCGTTGGCGTACCGCTGCGGGCGACCATGAGCTCGTTCGGCCCGGTGTTGCTGTCGAAAGTGCTCGGACTCAACGAGGTGCAGGAGTCGTCGCTGGGCTTGGTGTTCCATTACGCCGACCAGGCCGAGCTGCCGCTGTTGGATCTCAAGGATCTGCGGGCGGTGCTCACCTATCTCACCAGCGACGACGGCAAAGCGGAGCTGAAGAGCATTGGCGGACTGAGCGCCTCGACGGTCGGCGTGATCTTGCGTACCTTGATCAACTTCGCTGACCAGGGCGCGGATGCGTTCTTCGGCGAGCCTGAGTTCGATACGGCCGACCTGCTACGCGTGACGCGTGATGGGCATGGCGTGGTCTCGCTAGTGGAGCTGCCCGATCTGATGGACCGGCCGGCAGTGTTCTCGACTTTCCTGATGTGGTTGCTCGCCGACTTGTTCCACGAGCTGCCCGAGGTCGGGGACATCGACAAGCCGAAGCTGGTCTTCTTTTTCGACGAAGCCCACCTGCTGTTCGATGACGCCTCCAAGGCCTTTCTCGACGCCATCGCTCAAACAGTTCGGCTAATCCGCTCCAAGGGGGTTGGGGTCTTCTTTGTGACTCAGACGCCGAAAGACGTGCCCGATGATGTACTCGCGCAGCTGGGATCGCGGGTTCAGCACCAGCTCCGCGCCCATACGCCGAATGACGCAAAGGCTCTCAAACAGACCGTGGCCACCTTTCCCAGGTCGCATTACGACCTGTCGGAGACATTGCAGCAACTCGGCATTGGCGAGGCGATCGTCACCGTGATGGATCCCGATGGAGCGCCGACGCCCGTGGCGTGGACTCGCATGCGGGCACCGGAGTCGCTCATGGCACCTACGCCGGAGGAGGTGTTGCGGCCGGGGATCGCCGCGTCGGCCTTGATGGCCGAGTACGGACAGCCACTGGATCGAGACTCCGCGTACGAGAAACTCGCCCGCGAGTTGCGGGCCGGAGCCGAGGCAGCGGAGCGGGAACGTCTGGAAAAGGAGGCCGCGGCACAGGCAGCGGCGGCTGAAAAAGAACGCGCGAAGGCTCAGGCTCAGGCTGAGCGTGAGGCACGAGCGGCCACGCGGGCGCCATCGCGTAGTCCGCGACGTGCGGACAAAACAATGGTGGAGCAGATCACCGATTCGAGTGCTTTCAAGCAATTCGCGCGTACGGCTGGAACGGAGATCATTCGCAGCATCTTTGGGACGGCACGCCGTCGTCGCCGCTGATCAGTAATCCTGGGGCGCAATGGAGATGCGCCCTGAGCCTGTCAGAGGGCGGACTCTGCGCACTCGACAGGCTCAGCGCACATTCTCAACGGGCATTACTGAGCTTTAACAGGCTCAGCACGTACTGCGCTGCCGCGCTTCTGCTGGCGTACGCGCTTGGCCTCAGCCCTGCGCGCCGCGATTGCGACCATGATCGCGGAGCGTTCTGCGGCTTCGCGACTGATCTGTTCTTGTGGTCTGTACTCATACTCAAACATGGCTGTTTTCCTTGCAAATAGACGATGTAGGCGTATTTGACTTGGCCGATGGGCGCAGTGTGGGCGCGCCCAAACGCCTGATGAGGGATGTTTCCGATGGAAGAGTGAGACCGCTACGCTATGCGGTCGAGGGGTGCGCTCACCCCATCCGCGTTAGCGCAGCTAAGGCACGTCTTCGGAGTCATCGTGATCATGTACAAGGTGGGCACCTCCTCTCGCACTGGCAACCAGATCGCCTCGCGATGTATTCCTCGATCAGGTTAGGCAGCCCCGCTTGGGCCGCGCAATCAAATTAATTCGGGGAGGCATAGGGTGAGGACCAAACCTTGATCGAGAAGTGTGACCGTCAAGGAGCGCCATGACTCTCTCCAGCCCTGACACCCCGCCCGACGACGTGCCTGAGGCCGACTGGGCCGAACAGACACTCGATGCCGACCCACTTGCTGAGGGCGAGGCCGAGCGGCAGGCACAGCCTGTGAGCGTCGGTCAGGGCATTCGTGAGGCCGACGAGGCCGACCTGGTGGAGCAGGAGACCGTGGTCTACGGCGAGGACGACGACCTCCGGTAATCGGAGGCCACCACCTGGATCACACCCAGCCACCCCTGTGCAAGCACGAGCACGCTCCGAGTCCACCGGCGCCATTGATCTGCAGGTGCCGGACCTGGCCACGCTCTATGAGCGGCGGAGCGAGAAGTGGTCCGGCCCTGAGCCAGATGTCTTGCCGTTGACGGTCGCTGAGATGGACTTTCCGCTGGCTTCGGAGATCACCGCGGCGCTGCATGCGGCGGTGGACCGCCACGATCTTGGTTACACGGCGCCAGCAGCTGTTCGGATCGGAGCCGCGTTCGCGGGGTTCGCCCAACGTCGGCTGCACTGGACGGTCGATCCGGAACAGGTCTCCCTCGTACCGGATGTCATGGCTGGGCTCATCGAGTTGTGCCGGGTCCTCATCGAGCCCGGCGCGCAGGTGGCGTTCTTCACCCCGGCGTACCCGCCTTTCTTCGCAGAGCTGCCACAGGCGCGCGTCGAGCTTGTCCAACTCCCGCTGGATACCACCGACGCAGTCGATCTTGAAGCACTGGAGGCGGCGCTGGCCGGCGGCGTACGCGTCCTCGTGCTGGCAAATCCGCACAACCCGACCGGCCGGATAGTGCCACGACCGGTGCTGGAGCAGATAGCCGAGCTGTGCGTCGCGTACGACGCGTGGGTGCTCGCGGACGAGATCCATGCTCCGCTGGTCCTAGAGGGTGCAACTCACGTGCCGTGGCTCGAAGTCTCAGACGCCGCGCGAAACTGTGGTATCGCTCTCAGTTCGGCGTCGAAGGCGTTCAATGTGGCAGGGCTGAAGGCGGCGCTCGTGATCACGGCATCTGATCGCGCGCGTGACGCGGTGCGGCGCCTACCACCCCTGACGGATCGGGTAGGGATACTCGGCGTCGTCGCGGCTGAAGCGGCCTTCACCGCTGGCGACCGCTGGCTCGATGCGGTCCAAGCCCGGCTGGCAGCAAATCGCACACTTCTCGACCAGCTGCTGGCGGCCGAGCTTCCCGAAATCGCATGGAGACCGCCTGAGGCTTCTTATCTGGCTTGGCTGGACTGCCGAGCCCTGACCCTGGGGGACGATCCGGCGACCATCTTTCTTCGGAAGGGTCGGGTCGCGCTCAGTCGCGGGCTGGATTACGGCCGCGAGGGTGCCGGATTCGCGCGATTGAACTTCGGAACAAGCCCAGAGCACGTTGCCGACGCAGTGCAGCGTATGGCGAGTGCTATGTCGTAAACGAATCTGAGGAGCTGCTTTGAATGTGGGAGCCCGGGCTCCCACCCAGTGTTCGCAGCCGGTAGAGGCGACCTGGCTGCATTATGTTGCTAGACGTGAAGGCACGGTCGGGGATTGCCCAAGCGGCTGCGCTGGTGACCGTCCTGACAGCCTTCTCCGCCGTTCTCGGCTTTGTCCGCGATGTCGTGATTGCGGGTGTGTTCGGGGCTGGTGCGCAGCTGGATGCCTATCTCGTGGCCCAGGGCCTGATGAATCTGGTGCTGGCACTCGTCGCTGGCGCAATGGCGAAGGCGACCGTTCCGGTGCTCGCCGCCCAGACCAGTACCGACGACGACTCCAACAAGGCAGCTCACACCTTGTCGGTCGTGTTGACCGTGACACTGCTCGTTCTCGGCCTCGGCTCGTTGGTCATGGCGTTGGCGGCAAACTCAGTGGTGGCCGTGCTGGCGCCGGGGTTCAAAGGGGCCCAGGCAGAGCTGGCTGCTTCGCTTACCCGCATTGTGCTGATTGCCACTGTGTTGATATCGGGCACGAACTTGCTTGCCGCTGCGGCCGAGGCACATCGCCGGTTCTTCTGGTCTGCGATGCAGGGCGTTCCGTTCAACCTGATCATGATCGCGGCGGCGGTTCTGTACGGGCCTCGTTACGGCGTCTATGCCCTTGCCGTCGGATTCGTGGTTGGCTCCGCGGCCCGGTTGCTGTGCCAGTTCATTCCCATTCATGCCCTGGGTCTGCGGTTGCGTGCCTCTTTTGACATCAAGGATCCGGGCTTCCGAACGATTGCACGATTGATCCCGCCGCTGCTTGTCGGGAGCGCCCTCGGCAACGCCAACACCATGGTCGACCGGGCGGTCGGCTCGATGGTCGGCGAGGGAACGATCTCGGCGTTGAGTTATGCCTGGCGAGTCATCTCCCTCGGCGAGACCTTGCTCGTGGCGTCGCTGCTGACCGCGCTCTATCCCGCGTTCGGCGCCGCTGCCGGCGCGCGGGATCTCGATGAGATGCGGCGGCTGGTCGGCCGTGGCTTGTCCACGGTGGCTACGGTGCTGATGCCGGTGTGGGGTTTCTTGATCGTCTGTGCTGTCCCGTTGGTCGCGCTGCTCTT
>DASRJV010000035.1:0-5097 GCA_035649295.1 Propionibacteriaceae bacterium | reverse complement strand
CAACCGCATAGCCGTCGAGCGCAGCAGCCCAAAAACGTGCCAACGACGCAGGATGCCAGCAATCAACAACGATGTTGCGCAGATGAGCCACCTGACCATCATGCATGACAAGCCCGAACGCCACAGCCCTACGACCGCCGCCCTGGAACTCTGCGGTCTGTTAAGGCGGACAACCCGCGCCCACCAGCATCCGCTACATGTGTCGCACCTGGGCGGATATGCAGATCGGCTGCTCGAAGCGGTACCCGGGGACCGGACCCGAGTACGAGATCATCTTGGGTTGCCACCAACGACGTGCTTACCGCGCTAGCGATCAGCTGCAGGCTGCTGGTGGTCACGCCGGGATACTCCGACCGGCCCGCAACCAGAGGATCCGGGCCGGTCGCGGGAGACGATAGATGTGCACCCGGACGCGTCGTACTGGACCGGCGCCTGTCTGTATGACGAGCCCCGGCTTCCAGAGCTGGATCCATCTGTACGCCAGTCAGATCACGTGCTCGCCGGGATATCCGAACCCGCTATTGCGAGACCGGCACCGAGCCGGCTCTCGACGAACCCAATCGGCCTGTGGCGCAGCAATGAATTTCGCATACAGCATCAAGCTCGGGCCTGACGCACCAGAATGCGAAATCGATCATCATGTCGTGGGTGGTCCGCTGTCCAAGGCGCTCGCGAGATCACGCCGGATCTAATCGGGCTTCAATATTCGGCCCTGGTGGCGGTGCGCCATCTCACTGCACACTTACCTGTAGGGCTGGTCGAGGGTTTCCTGCCGGTGCTGCGACACGATCGCGGCGAGGTTCGGGTCCTCCTCGAAATACTCGGAGGTGTCGAAGACGATCTCACCGTCCCGGCATCGCATGAGGACCTCCGCGCCGTCAAACAGCAGCACCGCCTCCGCCGGATACCGCTGGGCGAAGGCGATGACGAGGTGCAGCATCGTCTCCCACGCGGCATCGCGCTCCGGCAGGCTCGCGAGATCTCGGATGCCGAACGTCACCGAAATCTTGGCCCGGAAGCCGATCTTGCCAGCGTGCCGCTCCGCCTCCTCCTTGAGCTCTCGCCCCCTGGGAGCGATCCGATAGGCTCTGATTTCCATCCCCGGCGTGCGCAGGAACGAGTCGCTGAAGAAGCGGTCGATCAGCTCCGCATCACATCGCTGCACGAGGAACTCGAGAACATCGGCTGTCGTGAGCTCCTGCGCCGACTCGAGTTCGATCTCCAATGCCACCGGGGTTACACGCTCTCAACGAACAGGTCGTTGGCGCAGAACGCTTCCGGGTGAAAATCGTCGTCCCAGCCGTAGGGCAGAGCCGTCACCTTGAGCAGCTCGGGCTTTGCGCTCAGATTCTCCTCGAGAAAGTCAGTGATCTCCACGACGTCCAAAGTGGGCTCGATGCCGTGGGCTTTCACCGCCACGAGTGGAGTGAGCAGTGCCAGTGGGTACTTGATCGACAACATGCCCCGATACTTGGCCTCATCGGCGAGCAGGATCCACTCCTCATCCCCTGGTTCCCACAAGACGTTGAGGCCAAGGTCGGCGGCCACCCGGTCTGCGGCGTCTAGGGCGCGCTCCGGCGACCACCCGCCCTCAGCGGAGGCGGCCCACCGGGCCAGAGCTTCATCTAGCTTAATCAAGTCGACTCCCCGGCGAGGAATGGACGGTACCGTTCTTCTTCCGGTACACGTTAACTACATTCGTCGGCTGGTTGCTCCCAGCATGGAACCCGATGTCCTGATCGAAGGGCACCTTGGCCTTGTTTGAAAACGAATGTGGCTGGCCAGGTATTTCGCTGTCCACAGGTCCTTTTGATCGGCGTGCTGTGCGGCCGCCAAAGTGATCTCGTCAGGATCGACGCCTTCGTCATAGGTGCTCTTGCCTTCTGGTGCGCTTCCTCTTGTGTGCCTGCGGTTGGCATCGCTACTCACCCGATAGACGCCATCGGTCAGGTTGCCGTGGCGGTCGCGTTCCATCGGCCGCGGCTTGAACCCCGGATCGTTCGGTCGGGGTGGCCCCGATGGTTTCGCAGGTGTGGTGCGTGACCCGCGCGGCCCGCGGAGGTCATCGACCTTGCGTTTGAAGCCCTTGACGAATCTCTTGAACAGACCCTGCACCGTCCGGGCGGCGCCGCTGGGGATTCTCCGCCGACTCACCCGAGCACCTTGGAAATCGCCATGTCCTGCAACCGGTCCAGGATCAGCTTCGTGATCGCCCGAAACACCGGAATCTCCAGCAGCGACGCCCCGGCCGTCGGTACCGCGGTCGCGATGGCCTGCGCAATCTGCACGACCAGGATGATCAACTGCGTGATCACGCTGAGCTTCAACGCCACGACGATGCCGGCACAGACCATCAGCCCCACGCCGACCAACTCCACCGTCGTAGCTGCATCGTGCAGGTTGCTGACCGGGCCGTCTGCCGCCTTCCACGCCTGCTCAAATGCCGCAGTCGTGTCCGAAACATTGACCTGCCACACTGTCTGCGCATTGGTCGTGGCAGCCTCGGTGCCGCCTCGCAACCGGTCGGCGAACCGGACCCATGCCTGGCCCATCTCGAACAGCTTGTCCTCATCACCGCGCGGCCAGTCGAACCCCACCGCGTTCAACGCCGACACCAGTTCCCCGGAAAGTTGCAGGCCCACCGATGCCGCCCCTATACCGGCATGTCTGGCATGCGGGCCCGCACCTGGTCCAACGCTCCGGCTTGGTGCGTGTCCGTATCGTCGATCTCATCGGCCGCGACGCCCAGCCGCTCTGCGTACTCGTCGATCAGGTCCAGATTGGAGGCGAAGCAATCCATGGCCACCTCGAAAATCCCCTGATACGACAACCCGATCAGAGAACCAAGTGTGTCATCCCCCCACGGCTGCCCAAAGCCTTCCAACTCGGCGATGAAGCCGCTCAACGCCGCATCCGTTTCCTGGGTCGAGCCGCCGATCAGGACCTTGGCCTGCCGCAAGCTCTCAGTGTCGACATGGATTTCTCTCATTGCGGCATCCGCGCGTCGACCTTGTCCAACACCGCCTGCACGCCATCGGTGAACCGGCGCATCGTGTCCAGGCCCCGATCCTGCAACTGGGAAAGCTGCCGCTGCAACACTGCCGGATCCATTCCCACCACCGCGGCCGTCGACTCGTCAAGCCCCAGCCGGGCCGCCCACGCCTGATTGACCGCCGAAACGATCACCCGGGCCAGGTCCCGCTCGTCCATCCGCAACACCGACGGATCCAATACCATCCCCAACAGCCGCCCATCAGCGGCCATTGCCGTCTTGACCCTTCCGTCCAGAGCCTGGCCAACGCCCACCTCGGGTGGCCGACCCTCCTGCGGCCGGGCGTGCATCCTCTCCAACTGGGTACGCATGTCCGTCAGCAACTGCTCGAAAGCATCGCTCATCAACCCTCCCCGCTTCACAGGAAGCCTACCCATGCAAATGTATTCACCGCATCCCGAATCTTCGCTGCACCTAGGGCATCGTGAGTGCCCGAGATACGGGAGCTGCTGGAAGCAGGTCGGCCGGCCGCCTTCATGGCCGCCTACAGGTGTATCGCCACGCAGATCGACCTCCATGGTTTTCGCACAGAACATGAGGCTCGGGCCTAACGCACCAGAATGCGAAATCAATCATCGTCGTCGGCGGCGACCCGCTGCCGGTGAGAACGGCCGGGTCTACCTCTTGAGGGCACGGTACCGGCGGAGCAGCTCGGTGATCCGCTGGTAGTCCTTGTCGCCGTTGAGTTCGCGCAGGAGATCGTCAGGGCACAGCTCGTAGAGGTCACCCCACCATCGCTGTGTCCTGTTGTCCCAGATGCGATAGCCGCCAGGTACTCCCCTGGCGACATAGCGTCGCCTCGTCACCACGCCGATCGTGCCTGCTGTTTACAGCACGACCAACGGGTTTTCGCGGCAGCCGTCGAGGTACGTCGAATACTTGCGGCTAGGCAGGGTGTCGGTTTGGGTTCCAGCTTTGGTCTACGCCGAGGCAGGCCAGGACCGTAGTGGCGTCAGCGTTCAGAAACAGCATGAAGTGGTAGGGCGGGTGGTCGCTGTTTACGGCCGCGAGTCTCACCAACTCCTCGCCCAAAGCGCCCAGTTTGGTCACCGCGTCGGTGAAACCGATCGTCTCGATGCCGCGTTGCCTGGTGTGCTTATCGCGCCGGGCATAAGTCCGCAGCAGTGTCGAGGCTGGCTGAGGATCCTCTGCCACCCAGAATCGGGCACCAGCAAGCACCGCACGCCGGCAGGCGGTGAACGCCTCACCCTCCTGGGGCACGAGGATGGCAGCAAGCCGCTCGCGATTCATCGTTGGGCCGCCCCAGCTGGCACCGCGACAATCCGATCAAGTTGCGGGTCGTATTCCATAAACGGGTATGACGCATTGGAAGCACCCTCGGGCGTGATCAGAATCGGCTTGCCCAATTCCCGGCCCATCTCACGGAGGAAGTCGCAGAGCTGGTCAAGGCGCTCTTGCGTCTGCAGCTCACGCAGGTCGATATCAAAGTCAATCTCGGAGGGCGAGTAGACGAAGAAGTTGACCTGGATCCCCGGGACCGGCCAGATCGACATCGTCACGCTTGGATCATCCGGCCCAGGGAAGCGCAACATCTCGCCCTCTCCCAAAGGGACGCGCTCACCGTCCTCGGTCAGCTCCAGCCGCCAACCTCGCGACCGGCTGAGCCCAACCACTGCGTTCCAGTCGGCAGCAGTGGCCTGAGGCACGCGTCCATCGGGCAGTACGCCTTTGGCATCCAAGTCAAGGTCAGCTCGAATGTCGTCCCATCGCAGGTCGCTCATGCTCGACATACTGCCAACCGACCGTCACCCTACGCACCGCGATTTCGCACACCAACCGACACGGGTCGTGGTGAAGCAGCTCAACGCTGTGCAGTGGGCCTGACGCACCAGAATCCGAAACGGATCATCATCGTGGCGGGTGATCCGTTACCAAATCGCGTTGCTAAGCCGGTTGCCATATCTTCTGCGCGTAACTGTCGGGTAGCCAGGGTGAGCTCCATGGGGCGCAGGTGGTCAGGTTCTGTTGGGGTGTGCGGTCCCGGAAGAATCGGTGGGCTTGGCGGATGCGGTGGTTGATGGTGT
>DASRJV010000034.1:0-7910 GCA_035649295.1 Propionibacteriaceae bacterium | reverse complement strand
CTTCATTGCTTCAGCCATCCGGACCGGATCCTCTGCCCGGGTGACCGCCGATGCGAGCAGTACGGCATCGCAACCCAGCTCCATGGCGCGTGCTGCCTCGGAAGCAGTACCGATGCCCGCGTCCAGTACGACCGGGACCATAGCGTGCTCGACGATCAGCTCGATGTTGTGCGGATTGCGGATTCCAAGCCCCGAACCGATCGGTGCGCCAAGTGGCATGACAGCAGCGCAGCCCACATCGGCCAGCTTGCGCGCTAGGACAGGATCGTCGTTGGTATAGGGAAGGACGATGAAGCCGTCGGCTACCAGTTGCTGGGCTGCGTCCAGCAACTCGATCGGGTCGGGCAGCAAGGTGACCTCGTCGGCGATCACTTCGAGCTTGATCCAGTTGGTCTCCAACGCCTCGCGTGCCAGCTGTGCTGTCAGGATTGCGTCAGCGCTCGTATAGCACCCGGCGGTGTTGGGCAGCACGGAGATGTGATGGCGGTCGAGAATGTCGAGCAAGGAGCCCGGCGCGCTTACGTCGATGCGGCGCATGGCAACCGTCGTCAGCTCCGTGCCCGACGCCAGCAGCGCGGCCTCCATCACGTCGAGGCTGGGTGCACCGCCGGTGCCCATGATCAGTCGTGACCTGAACTCCTTGCCTGCCACGACCAGTGGATCAGCTTGGACGACTACCTCAACCACCCTGGGCCCCCATGTGCACTGAGTCGCGAATGTGCCCTGAGCCCCGAATGTGCCCTGAGCCTGTCGAAGGGCACGAGTTAACCACCCTGCACCGCCTTCACGATCTCCACCTTCGCGCCTTCGGTGAGTTCTGTGTTGGCGTGCTGGCTCCGTGGAATCACCTGTCCGTTCACAGCAACCGCAATGCCGCGCGGAGCTGCGGCGCCGTCCGGCAGATCGAGCACCTCGCGCAGCCGGACCGGTGGAGTGACCTCCCGCGCCTGGCCATTGACGTGGATGATCATCGCATACGCCCGCTGGCCAGCACGAAACGGTTGAGTGTGAACGGGGCAGCGATGCTGTCCAGCTCGCCTGTGATGATCAGACCGGAGATCACGTCTGCGGTGATCGGGGTCAGCAGCACGCCGTTGCGATAGTGGCCGGTAGCCAGCACCAAGCCGTCCAGATCACAGCGACCCAGGATCGGTGCGTTGTCCGGAGTGCCGGGTCGCCAACCGACCGAAGTTTCGGCCAACGCATACTCAGCAGTCATCGGCATCACCGTACGTCCGTCTCGCAGCAGCTCATAGACCGCGCCCGCAGTCACCCGTTGATCGAAGCCGAGTTCTTCGACGGTCGCGCCGAGGACCACCTCATGACCATTTTCCCGGGGAACGAGGTAGACCTCCGAGCCGCGGCTGTACGCGCGGATGGTAAGAGTCGGACCGGGCAGCCGGCCCGGGTCCAGCCGGAGTATCTGGCCCTTGACTGGACGTACCGGAAGATCGGGAAGTCCACCGATCTGGCGTGCCCAGGCGCCGTTCGCCACCACGACGGAGTCGGCACCGAGGATTTGTCCGTCGGCCAGCTGGACGCCGGTTACTCGACCGTTCGAGGAGCTCACGTGATGGACGAAGCCGGGCGTATCGCGTACGCCGATCCGACGCCCGGCCTCGATGAGAGCCCGCCACAGCAGTCGGTTGTCGCAGCTCCAATCACCTTCGACCAGGAGGCCGGAGCGAATCGTCGAGGCGAGCAGCGGCTCGTGGCGCCGGCACTCTCGGCTGGTCAGCTGTTCGCCGGGATGACCGGCGCGAGCCAGAAAATCGGCAAAGGTTGCCAGTCGTGCAGCATCGTCGGCGTCATAGGCCACCGAGAGGTTCGGCGTGCGGCGAAGTCCGGTTGGCAGGTTGCTGGCCAGCTCCAGCTCAGCAGTGAAGTCGGGGAAGCGGCCAAGCGAGGCGAGGTTCAGCTGCAACAGTCTTTGCTCGGTGAAGGTGGTCTCGGTGACTGGGGCGAGCATGCCGGCGGCGACGTGGGATGCAGCGGCCGATCGCTCACCGACGACCATCACAACATCGATGCCCGCCTGTCGGAGTCGCCAGCTGATCGCAGTGCCGATCAGGCCGCCACCGATAACGATGACGTCAGCGTTCGAGGAGGTCCGGGCGGAGCTCACCGGGATAGTTTAGTGTCGTGGCAGTTAGGCCACTTTGCTGTCGATCACCTCGCGACGCCCATGTTTACTGTGTGTGGACACGGCATTTCGTTTCTGGGGGTATCACGCAGCTATGGAACTCGGACTGACCACTTTTGCTGAGATCACCGATCCACATGTGTCGCCAGGTGAACGTCTGCGGCAGGTGGTTGCCGAAGCCAGGCTCGCCGATGAGCTCGGTCTCGAGGTCTTCGGCATAGGCGAACATCACCGTCCGGACATGGCGGCGTCAGCTCCAGAGATCGTTCTTGCGACCATCGCGGGATGCACCAAAACGATCAAGCTGTCTAGCGCCGTCATCGTGCTCAGCTCGGCTGATCCCGTACGCGTCCTCCAGAACTTCGTGACCCTCGATCTGCTATCGAGTGGGAGAGCCGAGCTGATGGTCGGCAGGGGCTCGTTTACCGAGTCATTCCCCCTGTTCGGCTACTCCCTGTCCGACTACGACGAGCTTTTCGCGGAGAAGCTCGATCTGTTGCTGAAGCTGCGCGAAGACCAGCCCGTGACCTGGCACGGCAAGTTTCGCCCACCACTGGACAACATCACCGTCTACCCGCGCCAGGAAGGCCATCCGCTCCCTATCTGGGTCGCGGTAGGCGGTACGCCGAACTCCGTCATCCGGGCCGGCACCCTCGGCCTCCCGATGGCACTCGCGATCATCGGCGGCCGGCCGGCGGCCTTTACCCCGCTGGCCGAGCTTTACCGCAAGGCACTTGAATACGGGGAACATGACCCCGAAACCCCGCTTGCCGTACACAGCCACGGCTACGTCTCCACCGACGAGCGCGCGGCCCGGGATGAGTTCCTGCCCGCCTACCGGCAGACCTTTGCCAAGATCGGCCGGGAGCGAGGCTGGCCACCGATGTCGGATGCTGCCGTCGAGGACCTGATCGGGCCCGAAGGCGCACTGTTCTTCGGCCGCCCGGAGACCGTGGCCGACAAGATCATCAGGTTGCACGAGTTGATGCACATCGATCGTTTCGAGCTGCACGTCTCCCATGTTGATCATGCCAAGACGATGCGCTCGATCGAGCTCTTTGGGACCGAGGTCGCCCCGCTGGTCCGGGAGGAGCTAGCTGCTCGGTCTGCAGCCAATGTGTCCTGAGCCCTTCGACAAGGTCAGAGTCGGCCGTGTTCGGCCACGGTCGGGCGGAATCCCGCGATGCGGCACGGCGTTTTCGCGAGTTCGTGGCGCACGGCTAACGGGTCAGCGCGGACTGCTCGATCGCCAGTCTGAGACGACCCCATACCCGAGACGGTGAGTGGCAAGATGCCCTCGTGGTCGCTCTCCAGATTCGCGGCGTCTCCGAACCCACCCGCAGCATGCTCTCGGCCGAGGCCAGGGCCCGTGGCGAATCCTTGCAGGAATATCTCCTCGACCTGCTGGATCGCGAGGCGCATGACATTGAAGACCGGCGCCTCCTTGGCGAGTGGGGAGCCGGTTCGTTGGTGGACGAGACGCACTCGGTTGATCTTGGGAAGCTGATTAGCTCCGAGCGCCAGCCCCGATAATCAGATCGGGGCCATTATCGTGGCCTCGTGACTGTGCTGATGGGCTTGGAGGCACGCCTCCGCCTCGCCCGGCTCTACCTGTGCACGGACGCTCGGGAGAAGCAGGGCGATCTCGAGAGCTTCCTGCGGGCGGTCTTTGCCGGGGGTGTCGACATCGTCCAGATCCGCCAGAAAGACATGAAACCTGAGGCCGAGTTGGCGGCCCTCGAAATAGCTCGACAGGCAGCTGGACCGACCCAAGGCATTGTGTGCGTGAACGATTCCCCGGAACTAGCTGGACGCTTCCAGGCCGACATGCTGCATCTCGGTCAGGCCGACGGCTCAGCCGCTCGGGCGCGCAGGTACCTACATCCTTGGGCGCTGCTCGGCCGCTCCACCCACGCGCCGGGCCAGACGGACAAGGCAATCAAAGATCGCAATGTCGATTACTTCTGCGTTGGACCCGTGTACGCCACTTCCACCAAGCCCGACTACCAGCCGGTTGGCCTCGACCTGGTCCGCTATGCCGCCAGCAAGGCGCCGGTCGCTGTCGTCAAGTCCAAGCCGTGGTTCGCCATTGGCGGGATCTCCCTGGACAACCTCGACGCGGTGATCGAGGCCGGAGCCCGACGGGTCTGCGTCGTGCGGGCCATTACTGAAGCTTCTGACCCGCAGGCTGCAGCGGATCGGCTCAGTAGCCGACTTCGCGCCGCCTGGAAGGCTGACCCGGCGATGGAGCGGTACGTGTTCCAGGCCTTGTCCGCACCAGGCAGTCAGCGCTAGCTGCGAGCGTCGGAAAATCGCGCGCCGCCGCACGGAGGGGGAGCGAGCGGAGGTGTTCTTCCATTGCTAGAACTCCCGCCGCACGGCGGCCTCGGCCAAGGCAGTCAGCCCGGCCCGGCCCTCCTCGGTGATCTCGGTATCGTGCAGCGCCTTCAGGGCCCGCTCGTGGTAGTCGCTGATCATTGATTCCACAGCGTCACGCGCGCCCGATTCGACAATCACCTCCTGCAGCCCAGTAATGCCGGTCTCATCCAGCCCGGGATCACCGAGCCGTTGCAAGAGGAGCTTCTGTCCGGCGTCGCCCGCATGGGCGTACGCATGGGCTACCAGCACCGTGCGCTTGCCCTCGCGAAGATCATCTCCGGCTGGCTTGCCGGTGATCTGGGGATCTCCGAAGACACCCAGCAGATCGTCGCGGAACTGGAAGGCCCGACCCAGCGGTGAGCCGTACGCCCCGAGGCCAAAGTACAGTTCGTCGTCACCGCCACCGATCGCAGCGCCGATCTGGCATGGGCGCTGCACGGTGTAGCGCGCGGCCTTGTACTCCACGACCCGGCTGGCGTCGTCCAGTGCGAGCTCGATGGTGGGCCGCAGCGACCCGATCGCTGGAGCCCGCTTCCGCAGCGGGTGAGCTTGCGCCACCATGTCGAGGTACTGGCCACAGGTGACCTCGGTGCGCATCGCCTCGACGATCGGCAGCGCCCGCTCCAGAGCGGACTGCTCGACGCCAGCTGAATGCAGCATCTGAGCTGACCACATCACGAGCAGATCGCCGAGCAAGATCGCACCTGCCTTGCCGAAAGCAGCCGAGTCACCCAGCCAACCGGCGTTGGCATGCAGTGCCTCGAACTGCCGATGGGCGGCGGGCCGCCCGCGCCGCAGGTCCGAGGAGTCCATCAGATCGTCGTGTATCAGGGCACTCACGTGCAGCACGTCGAGGCTTCCGGCTGCAGCGAGCAGAGGCTTGAGCTCCTCATTGGTTGGGATGCCGGCGGCAGCGACGTAGCCCCAGACGCAGAAGGCCGGTCGCATCCGCTTACCGCCGCACAACATCTGGCTCGCCATCAGGTGCACGGGTACCAGCTCGGGGCCCATCGAATCGAGTACTGCTGATTGCTCGCTCAAGAACGCGTTGATCTCGGCAGATACCGCTTCGCGGAATGCCTGCGACAGCGGCGCCTGCGGATCTAGAACCTCCTTCGCGCTCTTGACAAGCGGGTTGTTGACCACATGCTGAGCCTACGAAGCCAGACCAGAGTCTCGTCCTTAGGGTGTTCGCATGCCGGGCCGCGATCGTCTTTGGCGCCCGCGTACGCCGAGCATCGCGGACCTGCTGGCGGCTGGTGAGCGACCACTGTTCTCCTTCGAATTCTTCCCGCCCAAGGACGAGATCCAGCAGCGGCAGCTGTGGCAGACAGTGCGTGAACTAGAGTCCCTGGGTCCCGATTTCGTCTCGGTGACCTACGGTGCCAGCGGCTCGACCAGGGAACGCACGATCAAGGCCACTGAGGCGATCGCACTCCACACCACGCTTCGAGCCATGGCCCATCTCACCTGCGCCAGCCAGAGTCGCGACCAGTTACGTCGGGTGATCGGTTCCTATGCGGCAGCCGGCATTCATCATGTGCTCGCGATCCGCGGCGACATGCCGGGTGGTCCGCGTGTCCGGTGGGAGGCTCATCCTGACGGGCTCCACAATGCGACCGAGCTCGTGGCGATGGTGCGCGAGCTCGGAGACTTCTGCGTCGGCGTCGCCGCGTTCCCTGACGCGCATCCGGAGCGGAATGATTTCGATCTTGATGCTCGGGTGCTGGTCGCGAAGGCCCAGGCCGGAGCCAGTTTCGCGATCACGCAGTTGTTCTTCACCGCCGATGACTACTTCGCCCTCGTTGCCCGGGTCCGGGCGCTCGGCTGCGACATCCCGATCATTCCGGGGATCATGCCGATCACCAACGTGCGCCAAGTGATCAAATTCGCTGAGCTTTCGGGGGCTGCCTTGCCGAAATCGGTGACGGACCGGATCAACGAGGTTGCCGACGACGATGATCAAGTTCGACGGGCAGGCATCAGGATCGGAACCGAGATGTCGGAGGAACTGCTGAGCCGGGGAGCACCCGGACTGCATTTCTTTACACAGAACCGGTCCCGCGCTACTCGAGAGATTTACGCCAGTCTGCACCAGGTCCGGCGTCGAGCGTGACGAGCCGCTGGGTCGGCCTGGTGAGGGCCACGTAGAGCGCCCTGACGCCGCCAGGTGACTCGGTCACGATGTCATCTGGCGTGATCACCAGGACCGCGTCGTACTCCAGGCCCTTTGCCTGCTGCGCTGTGATCACGACAACCCGCTCGGCGCCTGGCAGCCGGGCCTGCTCCAGCTGGGCGGCCAATTGATCTTTGGTTGACGGCGGGCAGATCACGCCGACCGTGCCTTCCACCTCGTCGAGTAGCGACCGCACAACACTGATCATGGCCGCGGAGATCGTCGGATCCCCCGGGACCGCGTCTGCGGGCACCAAGAGCCGCGGCTCGTGACCGGTCGAGCGCACCGCGGTGGGAAGGTCGGCGTTCGGAAAGTCTGCGACGACGACCTGCGCCGCCAAGTCGAAAACCTCAGATGGGCTGCGATAGTTGGTGCTCAATCGGAAGTGCCGCACCGGAGCCGTCCCGAGGATCTCCTCGATCGCTCGGTCTGCCTCGGCGGTGTCGGTCCAGGAGCTTTGGGCCGGGTCCCCAACGATGGTCCAGCTGGCACTGGCACCACGCCTGCGCAGCATGCGCCACTGCATCGGAGTCACGTCCTGGGCCTCATCGATCAGGAGGTGGGCGTACGTCTCGTGCGGCAGCTCGAACGGATCGGTTTCCCGCGCCGCCGGGGAAAGCACGTCGGAGGTCGTGAAGACCTCCTGCATCTCGGAGTCAAGATCTGCCAGACCAGGTACCTCCTGCTCGTCCAGGACCGGCACGGGCCCGAGCAGATGTACCAGTTCGTCGAGCAGGGCGCCGTCGGCCGCAGTCCAGTCCGTCGCATCCCGATAGCTCGCGCTGACCAGCCCACACTCCGCGTTGGACAGCGCTGGTGCCGAAATCCGCCTCAACAGCTCGACATCAGCCAGCCGCGCGAGCGCTGCCGGCGCACTGACCGCTGGCCACCAGGCGTTGAGGAACATCTTGAACGAGGCGAGATCGGAGACCCGGTCCTCGAACTCTTCGCGTTCGTGATCATGATCGGCGCCGTCCTGGGAGTCAGGCTGGCGGATCCGCCACAGCGCGTTCAGCAACTCCTTCTCAGCTGACTCCCTGCCGCTGTTGAGCTTGTGGTGCGCGAGCACGTGAGAACGGATCCGCGTCAGCGTCGCTGCCGACAGCACCAGTACAGTGCCCTCTACGGTGATCCGCAGCTCCAGCGGCACTTCCTGCAGTGGCTCGTGCACCAGCCGCCGCATCACCCTCACCATGCGCAGGCTGCCCTTGA
>DASRJV010000033.1:0-3228 GCA_035649295.1 Propionibacteriaceae bacterium | reverse complement strand
CCACAACAAACCGACAACCCCTTCACTCCATATCTGAACCAGGCAACCAAGTACGTCATCTCAAGCACCCTTTCCGAGCCGTTGCCCTGGGAGAACTCGATCCTGCTTCCGGGTGATCCTGCGGCTAGCGTTGCCCAGGTCAAGTCCGAACCGGGCCCCGATCTGGGCATCGTTGGCAGTGCGCAGCTGGTGAGATCACTGTTTGCGGCGAAGCTCATCGACCGGTACGTGCTACTCATCCACCCCCTCGTGCTCGGTCAGGGTCGCCGCCTCTTCGATGACCGCGGACCAGGTGACCACTTCGAGCTGGCCGATAGTGCGGTGACGACCAAAGGCGTGATCATCACCACATACCAACGCGACGCTGACCAAGCTGCGAACTGATCAAGAGCCAGAGACTCACCGCTCCCGGACGACAGCCATCCCCCAGGCCAGGGGCTTCACCCAGCGATTCGTTCAGCAGGCCTGCCGAGTCTTTACAGATGACTGTCGAAGATCATCAAGCGGCCGGCCACGCCTCGCCCCCGAACAACGGGCTCGGGCGCAGAGCAGGATCCTCAGGCGACCCTCTTGGTCAGGCTCTGCTGTGGATAAGGACTGCCACCCCATCCAAGATCAGATTAAGGCCAAATTGGAAGTCGTCCTGAAGATCGGTCTCAGGATCGGCTGGCGGAGGCTCAAAGACCCCGGCGTCCACCGCGGCAGTCAGCATTGGAAATCGGCTCTCGTCAACCAGCCGAGCGAGGAGTTGACCGTACGGCAGCGGCAGCCCAAACGACGCATCGGCACCTTCTAGGCTGTTAGCAATCGCGGCGTGCCCTCTGGCGTATTCAACCAAGGTCAGCACGATCCCCATCTTCTCCGCCATGGTCAACGGCGTGGCCTCCTGAATTAGTAATCCATGCTCCAGCCAGTCAAGTTGGCCCGGCTCGAGTGGCGGCCTGGTCAGGGGCAGCTGGAGGATCCACGGATGCCGCCGATAAATCGCCATCAGATTGGCAATCCACGCCGTCAGCCCTGCCCGCCAATCGTCCGTCACCGTCGCGCCTAGCTCCCCCGCGGCGGCGTCAATCATGAAGTCGTAAAGCTCCTCCTTACTGGCAACGTGCCGATACAACGACATGGGAGCGCTACCGAGGCGGTCGGCCAGCCGTGCCATAGATAAAGCGGAGAGCCCTTCAGCGTCAGCAATTTCGATTGCCGCACTGACGATTCGGTCCAGACTCAGACGTGTTCGGCGCTCTCTCGCTGGTGCGGCACGACTCCAGAGCCGTCGCAGGCTTTCCGGCAGCTCGACCTCGGCACTCACATCGTCCACGGTGCCATTCTAAGAATGCGTATATGATACGCTACTGCGTATGACATACGCAGACGCGGAAATAGAGACTGCGGGCCCGCCCAACAGGACTCCAGTCCGCTGGTGGCAGCGACCTTGGATAGTGCCGTTGGCATTCCTGATCGTTGTCTTCATGACGTTCTCCTTGCCGCCATATCTGAGCCTGGATCCCAGCCGGTCGCGGGTGCCGGCACCATCGGACTTCCCGCTGCACTACCCGCTGCTGGTTCTTCATGTCATCTGTGGCTCAATCGCGCTCGGATGTGTCGTTTTTCAGATCTGGCCGTGGTTCCGCAACCATCACCGAACAGCTCATCGCCGGATCGGCCGGACGTACGTCTTGGCCGGAGTGCTGCCGGGCGGACTGGCCGGTTTAATCCTCGCGGCCAACACGCCGTTCGGGCCCGTAATCAAGGTCAGCAGCGTCCTGATGGCCCTGCTATGGCTAGGCATAACTCTCACCGGATTCGTAATGGCTCGGCGCGGCAGATTTGTCGAGCACCGACGGTGGATGATCCGAAGCTTCGCGCTGACCTGCTCGATCATTCTCAACCGGTTCGTGGCCGTCGCCGTCTTCCTTGTATTGCAGCCGCAACAGAACACGACATTCGCCGGCAATGAGACCTGGTTCGTCCAGGTCACCGCGGGCATCACCGGCTGGTTGTCCTGGACTGTGGTGCTGCTGCTGGCCGAATGGTGGCTGGAGCGAAGACCCTATCCGGCTGATCGCGACACTCCCCGACATGTCAGCATCTCAGCGGTAGCGAACCAGCAGCAACAAAGTGCAGCAACAAAAGCGCAACCTGGCGGTGGTGCACGCGACTATTCGCGGCTGGCCAGGCACGAATGACGCTCCACGAGGCCCACTCCGCCACTTGCAAGCAAGGGGTTCGGGGTTCGAGTCCCCTTGGCTCCACTCCTAGTCACGGCGGGTTTGCCCCTGCTTGGTGGCTGTACTTTTCGGTCCGTACAGCAGAAAGTACAGCAATCCAGACCCCCTGCTAACTCAATTCATTTGGGCCTGCGCCGAGCAGCCGAGAACCTTTGCTCCTCACATCGCTCAGCGCAAGCAGAAGCACGCCGGGCATCCCCTTGGTGTTGGTCTTGCCGGTAGGTCTCGATTCGTCTGCCAGCGGTTGGGGGAGTAGTTCGCGCAGGGGGGCAGTGCCGCAACCGCGGCCGGGCAACCCGAAGTTTCCGACGCTAGCCCTCAGACCCGCGCGCTGTATAGCCCGTCATCCGGTGAGAGGACGCAGCGTCCCTCCGAGGGGTACACGCCGCTTTGTGACGCTGTGGGGGGTTGCGGCAAACGGCGGCGGGAGCCTTTGCGGCGTCAGATGCGGCCGGTCTCGTGGGCCCACATGGCGACCTCGACGCGGTTTCGGGCGCCGAGCTTTCGCATGAGGCTGGCGAGGTGGGCTTTGACGGTGCTTGGGGTGATGTAGAGCTCGCTGGCGATCTCATCGTTGGTGCGGCCTTGGGCTACAGGCACGAGGACTTCCTCCTCGCGGGCGGTGAGCGGTTCTATCGGCTGCCTCGGCGGTGAGGTCTGTGCGTGGGCGAACGCTGCGAGCAGTCGGACAGTCACGCTGGGTGCGATCAGTGCGTCTCCGTCGGCGGCGGCGTGGATGGCCTGGGTCAGCAGGGCGGGTCCGGCGTCTTTGAGCAGGAACCCGCGGGCGCCGGCTTTGAGCGCACCGTGGACATACTCGTCGAGGTCGAAGGTGGTGATGACCACGATCGGCAGGGGATCGGTGACGTCGGGGCCGGCGAGGCGTCGGGTGGCTTCGATGCCGTCCATCAGCGGCATTCGGATGTCGAACAGGCCGACGTCGGGGCGCAGCTGGAGCGCCAGGCGGACTGCCTCGCGCCCGTCGGCGGCCGCGCCGACC
>DASRJV010000032.1:0-5086 GCA_035649295.1 Propionibacteriaceae bacterium | reverse complement strand
TGCCGGGCGAATACGCACGGGATCGGGCCGGATATGTCGATCTTGTGACTGGGCCGATGCTGCAGGCGGCTGCCCCGTACGCGCGCTGGATCGACGTCTTCTGTGAGCCGCATTCCCCGCACGCCTTCGACGCGGAGGAGGCCCGCACGGTCCTCTCCGCTGGGGCTGGGGTCGGCCTCGGTTTGCGCGTGCACGGCAACCAGCTCGGCCCTGGTCCTGGTGTTCGACTGGCGGTCGAGTTCGGCGCCGCAACCGTCGATCACTGCACCTACCTGGATGACGACGATGTCGACGCGTTGGCCGCGGTCGCCGAGACCACTGTGGCGACACTGCTTCCTGGGGTTGAGTTCTGTACACGCTCGCCGTATCCGGACGCGGCCCGGCTGCTCTCTGCTGGTGTTTCGATCGCACTGGCGACGGACTGCAATCCCGGGACCTGCTACTCCAGTTCCATGCCGTGGGTGATCTCCCTGGCAGTGCGCGAGATGGGCCTCACACCAGCTCAGGCGCTGTACGCCGCTACGGTCGGCGCGGCGAAGTCGCTGCGGCGTAGCGACATTGGCCAGCTGGTCGTCGGAAACCGCGCCGATCTCAGCGTTCTCGATGCGCCGTCATACCTCCATCTGGCCTATCGCCCTGGAGTGCCGATCGCTCGGGCTCTCAGTCTGACGGGATCCGGCGAAACTCCGGCGGAGTGATCTGCAGGTCCTTCCACACGAACGACGGCACGCGGCTGAAGAACTCATGTGCGAAGTCCGCGCAGAAGCCGATCAACTGGGTATCGTGCTTGTCGACCGAAAAGCGCATCACATCGCCCTCGATCCGGAAACCGGGCGGCTGCTCCGCCATCACGAACTCCATCGTCCGCGGATGGATCACATCAGATGCGAACTTGGGATCGTCGGTGCGTACCGTGAAGCGATCATTGAACTCCTCGCTTTCGAATCTGACTTTCTTGCCACCCCAGCCGCCGCCCCCCACCGAGAGCAACGGGAACGAGAAGGGCATCATGATCGCGCTGACGATCTCGGAGTGGTTCTCCGTCACGGTGCGAGTCTGGGTACGCCCATCAGAGTCGGTATAGGTCTCGGTGCGCTGGGTCTTCCAGCGGTGGATGAAGGCTTCGATCGGTAGCCCGTCGTTATTGCCCCTGATCACCTTCTCGGTGGTATGCCCGAAGCCGGCTGTGGTCAGGCCGTACTTGGCGATCAGCGTGTCGTCGCGACCGATCAATAGCCAGTCGGGATGGCGGTAGAACCCAAATCCGGCCGCCGGCGGTGCCATCCGGTACGGCGCCAAGCTTGACTGATCGATCGCCTGGGCGACCCCCGCCAGCCGCTCGAGGTAGGCCTGCAACTCATCGGGATCCTTGGGTGCACCGACTGCGACGAGCTGCTGACCGTCGACGCTGAGATCGACTCGCTGCCCAGCCTGGCTGAAGGCGGCGATCGCATCGAGAAGCCCGGCCGACAGCGCAGTGCGGGCATACGTCGCGTCTGCTGCACGCACCTGAAAGCGCGGATCGACGTCGACAGACGCAGCCTGAATGCCACTGCGCGCGCCGTCGGTGGAGACGAAGAGGTCCGGAAGTGGTAGCGGCAGCTGCATGCTCGCGATGCGGTCGTCAAACTTCGGCCCGCCCTCGCTGCTCTGGTACTCGAACACCCGGAATGGCACGCCGGCACTTGTGGTACCAGAGATCGCCTCGTCCACCTTGCGTACGAAACCGAGGCCGAACGGCGGCGCGTGGTGATCGAGCACCGATTCCAGAGCGGGTCGGGACTCGAAAGTCCAGCCGCGCCCGCGCAGCGCGCGGACGTAGCGTTGCCGTCGAATGATCAAGAAGGCGATGACGGCAAGGACGAGCAGGACGATCGCGATCAAGATGATCACGATGGTGCTGTTCAACCGACATGCTCCTTGGTCTTGAAAAAGCGTCTGTCGGGCTGCTCGACGAGGTACATGGCAGACACAATGAGCAGGCCGCCGATGATCATCCGTGCAGTAATGCTCTCGCCACCCAAGGTGACCGCGAAGGCTGCCGCCCAGACTGGCTCCATAGCCATGATCACCGCTGCCCGGGAGGGCTCGATGTGCGCCTGAGCCCAGCTCTGGAGCACCATCGTCAGCGCGCTGGCGACGAGCGCGAGGTAGAGCACGATGAGCCAGTCGTGGCTGTTACTTGGCAGTTGGATGCCGGCGCCTGAGCCTGGGGTCAGCCACAAGGCCGCCGCCGTGCACATCAGCGCGATTACGACCAGCTGCACGAGACTGAGACTGATCGCGGTCTGCGGCGTGCTGAAATGCCCCAAGGCCACGATGTGGCGGGCGTAGAGCAGCGCTGCTATGACGGTGAGCAGTTCGCCGTAGCCGAGCGTGAATCCTCGCAGCGAAAGTATGCTCAGCCCGATCATGGCGAGGCTGACCGCGATCCATGTGGTTCGGCTAATCCGGCGATGCAGTATTACCGCCGCCAGTATTGGGGTGAGGACCACGTAAAGCCCGGTGACAAAGCCCGACACACTGGCAGCCGTGTGGGCCAATCCAGCGGTCTGCAGGATCTGTGCAGCCCCATACAGCAGCCCGAGCAGTGCGCCTTGGGTCAGCACCGTGCGTGACATGTGAAGTCGCGGCCCGACGATGAGGCCGAGCGCGATGCTGGCAATAGCGAACCGAATGGCGAGCAGGTCAGTCACCGGAATCCGGGTCACCACGTCCTTGATCAGAATGAACGTGGACCCCCACGCTGCGGCCATCGCCAGCAGAGCCAGGAATGCCACCCTCGTGTGCGACCTGGCAACAAGCACCGAACCAGCGTAGGTCACACTCGCGCGACACCTATCAGGTGACCAACGTCCAGCTGACCGGCGAGAGCCGATTGCCTGACTAACTGCTGGGAAACCGCACTTCTGATCGCGCGGTGGCTGCCGTTTGCCAGCACTTCGTTGCCGGGGTTCTATCCACAAGAGCCAAATCAGTGGGAGTGCTCTCCACAGACTTGGTTGAAGGCGGAGGGTTCAAGGTCGACTCGTGGCTGGGCAGCCGTGGCGGACAGATGGAGGTCAGACGACGTACAGGGTGATCGTCGAGCCTTTGGCCGCTGGGGTACGTGCCCCCGGATTGGTATAGAGCACGAAGTCGACTCCAGGGCGGTTGACACCAACCCGCTGCACCTGGGTCTTGAAGCCGGCCTCCCGGATCACCTTCCGGGCCGCCGGAACGGCCATTCGCTGAACATTGGGCACGGTCACCTGGAGCGATCCAAGCGATCTCGTGAGCGTGATGGTCTCACCGGGCGCGCCGCGACCCGTGGCCGGATTCTGACGAAGCACGAAGTCCTTGATGACCTTGTTGGAGTGGGCGCTTCGCTCGACGACGCGGAAGCCTGCACCCCTCAGAGCGGCAGCCGCGGCATCGTACGGGGTGCCTTGATAGTTGGTGATCACCAGTGGCTTCGGCCCATTCGAGACCACCAGATCGATGGCGGTGCCCTTCTTGATGCTCGCGCCCGCTCGCTCCGAGGCCTTGATCACGGTGCCGGCGGCAACCTGATCGCTGAAGCCGTCAGCGATCTTGCCTACGGCCAGCTTCGCCTGCTGGATTGCGGCCTCAGCCGCCGATTGGGTCAGGCCGACCACCGCTGGCATGGGATACCGTTCGGGGCCTTTGGACAGCGACGCCTCGATCTTGGCACCCCTCAAGATCTTGGTGCCAGGGCCGGGATTGGTGGAGATCACCATGCCCTTTCGCACCGTCTCGCTGTATGCCTCGGAGAAGTCGATCGAGAGGCCGACTTTTGACGCCACGCGTTCAGCATCAGCTTTGCTGAGTGACTCAATAGCCGGCGCCGTGGTGAACCGTCCCTCCGTCAGGTACCAGCCTGCGAGGGCGGCCGACGCCGATATCAGGACCACCAGCAACAGAGCCAGCCATCCCCTACGACGCTTCCGGGCCCGCCGCTCACGCTCACTAGCGGCCAGGCGCTCGGCAGTTGGCTGGTGCACAGTGCGTGGCACGGCTGGCGGTGGCGGCGCGTCGATCACGGTACGCGTCGCACTCTGGGGCCGAGGCTGGGCGCGGGCAGCGGCCATCGGTGATGGCACCATCTGCGTCACTTCGTAGTCGGCGCGGTCGCGCCGCTTTGGCCCGTCGGTTGGCGGCCTCGGCGCAGTGCGCAGCTCACGACTGAGCTCAGGGTCATCGGTAAGACCGCGCTGGATCGCGATGCGAGCGCGGCGTACCTGGGCCAGGAGGACCTTTGCATCAGGTTGCCGCAAGCTCCTATCCCGAGCTGTCGCGCGCGTGACCAGCGCGTCCACATACGGCGGGATCAGGCCTGCGGTCGGCCCAACCGAGGGTCGCGGAACGTCGCGATGGACATGCGCGTACGCGATCTGGATCGGGGTGTCGCCGGTATGGGGCTTCCGCCCGGTCAGCAGTTCAAAGAGCACTACGCCGGTGCTGTAGACGTCCGATCGCGCGTCCGCCCTGCCGGAGACCACGAGCTCCGGCGGAATGTAGGAAACGGTTCCGATCAGCAGTCCCTGGGTGGCGGTTGAGCTCTGGGAGGAGACCGCCTTGGCCAATCCGAAGTCGGCGACCTTGATCCGTCCGCGGTCGCTGATCAACACGTTCTCGGGCTTCACGTCCCGGTGGACCAGTCCGGCGTCATGGGCCGCGGCGAGGGCAGCAAGCACCGGCTCAATGATCTCCAGCGCCCTGGCTGCCGGCAGCGGTGCCTCTCGATTGAGCACGTCGCGCAGCGTTTGTCCCTCCACGTACTCCATCACAATGTAGGGACGACTGTTGGGCCCTTCGAGGTCTTGGCCTTGATCAAAAACAGAAACCACATTCGGGTGGGAGAGCTTGGCTGCCGCGCGTGCCTCACGATCGAATTTGCGGGCGAACTCCGCGTCATCTCCGAGCCCTATGTGCATCACCTTGACGGCGACGGTACGCGTCAGGCGCGTGTCCACGGCGCGGTAGACGGTGGCCATCCCACCACGGGCAAGCCGCTGTGTGATCTCGTAGCGACCGTCCAAAAGACGGCCCACCAGGGGGTCGCCAACGGTCGTCATCGTCACGC
>DASRJV010000031.1:0-6353 GCA_035649295.1 Propionibacteriaceae bacterium | reverse complement strand
AGGCCGGCGAGGTCGAAGACAGGAAAGCCAGGGAGAGCCGTTGCCAAGATGTCTCCCTGATTGAACAGATAGAGCACGCTGACGATCAGGCCGACGACGCCGAGCCAGCGAGGCAGCACCCGACTGCGGAGAATGATGATGCTGAGGGTGACAGACCAGGCGATCCCCAGCAGCTGTCCGAGGTGTTCCCCGAGAAGAGCTCCACCGAATTGGTGCTGGGCGAGCCAGGCAGCCGCCAACGCGGTTCGGTTCGCTGCATCGCCCTCTTGATACATCTGTGCCAGTGGCGGCACCACGAAGACCCAGCGCAGAAAGCCAATCAGCGCCAGTACCACCGAGATGGCGCCGGCGAAAGTCGCAACCCAGAGCGCCGCGTCGTCACGGCGCCCAAGCACAGTCGGCAGCAGCAGAATCGGCACGAGAAGGATGGCGTACGTCCACGCCGTGGCGAACCACACCCACACCAAACTCGGACCACCCGCCGCGAACCTCGTGAGCACGACATCGGCTGGCTCGCGAAGGATGTCTGGCCAGTCGAATGTCGACGACAGGATGGTTGCCGCGGTGGCAAAGGTAAGAGCACCAACCAAGAACAGAGCGCCGGTGACACGTCGCAGAGTGGCGCCACTGCTGTCGGTCGTCACGGTGTGCCGCCTCCCAAGTCACAACTGACTGAAAGTCACTTTGTCATGCGCCTGGAGTTCTGAAGCCAGCGACTCGCAGAGAAGGCCAAGGGGAAGGTTGCGTTCCTACCGTGATGCCAAAGAACCCGTTCAGATCGCGGCCTGCTCAAACGGGCGACCGGCAATGCGTTTGGGAACGTGGCGCCCGCGCTCCGCGTACGCACGGGCGCGGTGGCTGGACAGCGCGAGCAACACCATAATGCTGAGGCCAACCGTCGGCAGGCTGGTGGCGAGGGTGACCGCTTCCGATCCGTTGGCATTACCGATGAAGGCGCCGGTGGTTGTCACCACGCACGACAGCATGAGCAACAGCCGAGCCCAGTTGCGACCAGCGAATACGGCAATCGCCAGTCCAATATCGATCAAGGCAATAAAGGCGACAACCGAACCGGCCACGATCAAGGCTGGACGGCCGCCCTCAATGTCCACATCCAGGCCCTGGGCGTACTGCGCTGGCAGCAGCAACAGCAACAGTGCTAGAGGCAAGAAAGCAAGTCCCCGGAAGAATGCCACGCCTGCACCGAAGACAGTTTGGGCTGGTCGCTTGTCCCGGCTGTCGGTGTGTTCCACCCTGGCGATGTTGGCCACTTCAACTCGACTTACGTCGATGATCGGCAGATCGCCGTCGGTGATGATCAGATCACCGCCGCCATTGCGGCTGTGATATCCCGTGGAGAAGTTCTTGATCACTTCCACCACGACCTCCGGTACCGCTGTCGTCACGGTCTCGACTATGTAGTCGCGCTCGATGTCGGTGTGCTCTTCGATCTTGTGAGTGACCTGCAGAGTGAACAAGGACAGTCCGACGCTCTTGTCGTAGGTTCCGCCTGCGAGCCAGTCGACGGAGTATCCGCCAGGGAGCAGCCAGCCCTCCGGACAACGCCAGAACCGTACGTGGTGCCGCTTCGATGGACTGCCCGCGACCTCTTGTTGGTAGGCGAAATCCTGCTGACGGTCGAACAGATTCAACGGGCTGACCGGGGCCTCGGCATAACTGCGCCGCCTAAGTGTCGAGGTCAAGATCTTTTTTCCGCTGCTCAGACTCAGGTCATCGGCCCTGGTCCAGCCGGCTCGCGTCATGGCGGCATGAACCTGCGCCTCGTGTCCGCGCAGCCCCAAGTTGATCGGATCCCCGAGCAGGCCGTCACTTGTCCGCGCTCTGCCAATGAAATAGCCAGGAACGTAGACCCGGGTCAAGATCCGGTGCAACCTCGGGAGCAGCAAGTAGGTGAGGAGCACCCAGAAAACGATGAGCAACAGCAATGGCCATCCGGGTCTGATGCTTTCCCGAAACACCAGATAGGCCAGCCATATGGTCGCCACACCGGCGAAGGCGAACAGCACCCCATCCACCATGTCCATTACCGAGGGCCGCCGCTCCCGGCTGCGCCGGATCGCCATGGACTCATTGTGGTCGAAGGCTCGATTTTGCGATATCCCGCGCAGAGCGATGACCATCTCTGTCAGCCTCGAAAATTGAGGGCTGGACGTATCGATGATGAACGAGCACGCTACATATTGCGCACTGCGCGCGCGACCGACGCTCGCAGTGCGGTTGTTTCCAGACGATTCGAACGAGGGGTAAGCCGAACTGGGGGTGGGGCAATGGCGCTGGATGCGACTTATCGCCGCAGCGTTGAATTTTGGAAAAGCACCGTTTCGGAGGTGTCTGACGATTGGTCCAAGCCAACACCGTGCACCGACTGGGACGTCCGAGCGCTCGTCAATCACGTGGTTGGTGAAGATCGCTGGACAAGGCCTCTGGTGGAGGGCAGGACCATCGCCGAAGTAGGAAATGCATTCGACGGTGATCTGCTGGGAGAAAACCCAAAGGGATTGGCGAGGGCCGCAGCCGATGAGGCGCTGACCGCAGTCGCCGAAAGGCTGCCGGCAGGTGGCAAAGTTCACCTTTCGTATGGTGAGGAGGACATCGACGAGTACATCCGGCAGCTGGTCGCCGACCACCTGATACACGGCTGGGACCTGGCCGTGGCGATCGGTCAGAACCGCGACCTCGACCCGGAACTGGTCGAAGAGGTCGCAGAGTGGTTTCGGAATCGCGAGGAAATGTACCGCTCAGGAGGGGCGATCGCGGCCCGGCCAGAGTCTGCGCCTGGTGGAAGCCCTCAAGCCGACCTGCTCATTGCATTCGGGCGCAATCCCGACTGGAGGCCGCGATCATCAGCGAGCGGAGCGAGCGATCAGACTCAGGATGCGTAGGCGTTGATCCCGAGCAGCCGGTCCACGGTGGTGAAGCGGTAGCCCCGATCGGCCAGCCGATCGATCAAGGGCCCAACGGCCGCAACGCTTTGGTCCCGCGGACCACCGCGCGCCTCGACGCCATCGTGGAAGATCAAGATCGTTCCCGGCCGGGTAAGCCTTGCGGCCGACTTGGCCAGCGTGGCGGCTGCCGGCTGAAGGATCTCCAAAGGATGGGCGAAGGTTCCTGACACCACCTGAAGTCGGTGTTGCCGCAGCGTGCCCAACACCCAGGGCCAGTGGCAAAGCCATGGCGGACGGTAGAGCGCGGGCGTCAGGCCGGTGATCGAATAGAACACCTCCTGGGAGCGGATGATCTCGATCTCCTGCCGCGGCTGCTTGAGATAGCGGGTGAAGGAATGGCTATAGCTGTGGTTGCCGAGTACATGACCGCTCTCGACGACTCGCCGGGTGCTCGACGGAAAGCGTTGCGCACAACGCCCGACCTGAAAGAAAGTCGCCTTGACGTCGTACCGATCCAAGGTGTTGAGCAGCTGTGATGTGTAGGGCTCGTTCGGACCGTCATCGAAGCTGAGTGCGACGACCTTCTCCTCTGTCTCTGCCTCATACGGGAACGGGCCGAAGATTTGCGAGCGGGGCCGGAAGCCGGTCCAGTACGCCGCGGTGCCAAGGGCTGAAACACCGACAGCGACGACCCGCGCTGCTGCTCCGAGCCAGCTCACGGGCCGTGCCAGAAGTTGGCCAGACCGTCGAAGGCCGCTGGACCGGCAACTGTCGCGAAACCGAGCGAGGTGAGTCCGACGACCAAGATCCCGAACACCACTCGGCGGCGGACCAGAACCGGTGAGAAGGATCGCCGTTCCTGCCGGAAAGCCGGTGCCATCCCGAAAGTCTGCCGTTGCGACAGGCGGTTCAGCCAGTAAGCCAGCACGTAATAGACCAGGAAGGTCACGAAGAAGTTGTAAAGCAGCCCGCGCTGTAGCCGACGCGCCGAGGTCGTCACCACGTTCTGCCGTTCCCAGCTGACCTCGCCGTGTCGCCGCAGCCGGCGCAACAGGTCAAGCTCATCGCCGCCCTGGGTCTGTTTGAGGTCGTAGCCGGGAAATGCGGTGCGCCGGATGGCGAAGTTGGTCGCGCTCACGTAGAAGACGAAACCGGTCAGTGCATAGATGGCCGCAACCAACCCGAAGAGCAAAGTCGGGTAGGCCTTGGCCCACCACGAAGGATTCTGGTAGCGGCACGGACCGGCAACGGCAACGACCCCTGCTGACTCGGCGAAGCGAGCGTCGATGGTGCGCAGCCAGTCTCGGGGCTGGGTGGTGTCGGCATCAGTAGAGATGATGATCTCGCCCCTGGCGCAATCGACTCCGCGCTGCCGGGCCGCGCAAACTCCTTGTTCCGGCTCCTGCACCACGCGCACGCCGTACCGGGCGGCGATGGCTGCCGTATCGTCGCCGCTGTTGTTGTCGACGACGATCACCTCATACGTGCCGTCGTAGTCCTGGTGCAGCAACGAGTCGAGCGCCTGGCCGAGGTACGCCGCTTCGTTGTATGCCGGAACGATGACAGAGAACCGCATCTGAGCGCGCGGCTGTTGCATCGACACTCCTTCACCGATTACCCCGCATCCGCGCGGTGGCGAGTCGACCCCCGTGGTGCGAAGCCAGCTCAACACTTTAGGGGAACCGACCCCCCGCCGCCGGAGGTCTGGCGATCACGTGGAGATAAGGGCCCAAATCAGATCCAACTTCTGAACCACATACGCGACAGCCATTGCGGATAGAGCAGGAGCTCGTCGGTAAGAATCGGATAGATATAGGCAAAGTTTGCCGCCACCAAGGCAACAAACGCCCCGACAATGATGGCGCCGACCATTCGTCGGTCGCCGGCACGCGCGTCGCCCAGGATCCATCCGGCACAGAGAGCTATAGCCATCACGGAAAACGGGATGATCGCGATCGCATAGAAGAAAAACAGCGGACGTGACTGGAAGACGAACCAGGGCAACCAGCTGCTCAGCACACCAACCACTGGAACGCCGAAACGCCAATCCCGGCCTCCCACCCACAAGATCGCTGCGGCAACCAGCGCGAATATCGCGACCCACCACAGCGCAGGCGTCCCAACACCGCTGATCACGCGAATGCAGTTGTCGGGTCCGAGGCAGCCGTCGGTCCCCGGTTTGATGTTGTTCACGGCGTCGATTCCTATTGGTCGAGCCACGATCAGCCAGCCGCTGGGATCAGCGCGGTAGGTGTGCTGCGCTTGATTGATGAAGTCACCGGTATGGAAGTTCCAGATGTCGTACTGGTAGTGCAAGAGGGAGGCAAGCGGCTTGCCGAGCACCTGGACTGTGGGGTTTTCCGGGTGCTGAGCCCCCCAATCGCGGTCGTAGCCTCCGCTGGTCAGCAACCAGCCCGACCAGGTCGCGACGTACACCAGCAGGCTGATGACAACCAGGGAAAGGAAGGCCGGGATGCCGTCCCGGAAGACTGCGAGCTTGGCACGTGCTCCGGCCCCGGCCAGCCGACGCGCTCCCACGTCCCAGGCCAGCGACAGCAGGGCGAATGCGGCGAGCGGGTATAGCGCGTTCCACTTGCTGCCGAGTGCCAGACCGAAGCAGACCCCGGCGGCGATTCGCCAGGGACGCAGAATCAGGGCCGGGCCGAACCGGCCGGCAAGATCTCCGATCTCGCGTTGCTCCAGATATCGAGCCAGGCGGTTTCGGAACCATTCGCGGTCCGCGACCAGGCAGGCAACAGCGGCCACGACGAAGAATGCGAGAAAGATATCGAGCAGCGCCGTACGCGACATCACGAATTCGAGGCCGTCGAAGGTGAGCAAGATCCCCGCGAGGCCGCCGATCAAGGTCGACTTGGAGACGCGGCGAACCAGCCTGATGGTGACCATGATCAGCAGCGTGCCGAACACCAGGGAAGCAATCCGCCAGCCAAAGGAGTTCATGCCGAACAGGTACTCGCCGCCTGCGATCAGCCATTTGCCCAGCGGAGGATGCACGACGAATGCGGCGGTGTCCTGCATCACATCCACATTGCCGGTGATGATCTTGGAGTTGGCGTCGCTCGGCCAGTTGCGTTCGTAGCCGAACTTCAGCAGGGAGTAGGCGTCTTTGGCGTAGTAGGTCTCGTCGAAGACCAGCTTGTTGGGATACCCGAGGTTGACGACACGGATCACGAAGGCAATTGCGCCGATGATCAGTGTGACGATCCAGCCATTGAGCCGGTCGCTGGGCATCTCGACCCGCAGGCGTTCGATCGTCGTCGGCGGGTTGATCGGCCGTTCCGGCAGGAGCGGCGCGGAGCCTGGAGTGATCGCAGCGGTTGGCGCAACGAACCCAGTTTCAGGCTCGAGGACTTGGCGCGTCACTCGCCCATCGTAGGTGGCGCAGATCCATGGATTGCGCCTGCGACCACCCTCCGTCACCCTCGG
>DASRJV010000030.1:0-2491 GCA_035649295.1 Propionibacteriaceae bacterium | reverse complement strand
ACCATGAACGGCTGAGCATCGACGTGGTACGCGCAGACGTGCTGCGGATCAAGATCAGCCGCGGCGGTGTCTTCGACGACTCCCCGACCTTTGCGGTGTGCGTGGACCCACTTGCCTCTCCGGTCGGTTTTCGCCTCAAGCAGGATGAGGAACGGGTGCAGTTGATCACTGCGGCATGCACCACCTCGCTCTGGTTGAACCCATTCCGCATCGACGTGCACCGAAGCGACGGGTCACCGGTGATCGAAACCGCGCAAGATGCCGGTGGGCAGTATTGGGCGTACGCGACCTTGAACGACTCGTTCACGGTCCGGCGTCGCTGCCGCCAAGAGGATGCCATCTTCGGGCTGGGTGAGAAGTCCGGGCGGCACAACCGCAAGGGCCGCGACTTCACGATGTGGAACACCGACGTGCTGAGCCCGGACGCGACGGCGGAGTTCACTGCCGGCAAGGCCCCCGACGATCCGCGCGGGGACTTCCACAGCGTCGAGTTCGATCCCTACTACGTCAGCATCCCGTTCTTCTATCACCAGTCCTACCCCGATGGCCGCGTCGCGGCATCCTTTGTGGACAACGGATATCGCGGCGCGTACGAGTTCTCCCACAACGAGGAGTACCGGGTTGTCTTCCACGGCGGCCAATACACCGAGTACGTCTTCGCAGGCCCGGACATGCCTGCAATCTTGGAGTCCTACACCTGGCTGACCGGTCGCACGGCACCGCCACCGATCTGGTCGCTTGGCTATCACCAGTGCCGCTGGTTCGAATACACCCAGGATGCTGTCGAGGACGTTGCTCAGCGGCATCGTGACAACGACATCCCGTGCGACGCCGTATGGCTCGACATCGAATACATGGACGGCTATCGCGTCTTCACCTGGAATACCGACCGCTTTCCCGATCCGTCCGGAATGCTCAAGCGACTTGATGAGCAAGGCTTTCGGGTGATCACGATCATCGACCCGGGTGTGAAGTTCGACCCTGGCTACTGGGTCTTCGATCAGGCAGTCGAACGTGACGTGCTCTGCCGCACCGAGGGGGGCGACCTCTACATCGGCCAAGTGTGGCCGGGCAACACAGCCTTCCCAGATTTCCCTACCGAGGAGGCCCGCACCTGGTGGGGCGAGCTCAACGCGGCGCACGTGCTTTCTGGACTCGCGGGCATCTGGAACGACATGAATGAGCCCGCTACGGGGAATATCGAAGCCGCCCCAATGCTGTTCGGTCGTGGCGAGTACTCACACGAGCGCTATCACAACCAGTACGCACTGCTGATGGCTATGGGCACGACAGCGGGATTGCTCGAGGCGATGCCCGAGCGACGGACCTTCGTGCTCTCGCGTGCGGGCTTTGCCGGCATCCAGCGCTATGCCGCCAATTGGATGGGCGACAACCAGTCCCGCTGGGATCATCTGTGGCTGAGTATCGCGATGGGGTCGGGCTTAGGGATCTCGGGGCAGGCTTTCGTGGGAGCCGACATCGGCGGCTTTGCGGGGAACTCAAACGCCGAACTGTTCTTGCGTTGGATGCAGTACGGCACACTGACGCCGTTCTGTCGCAACCACTCCGAGATCGGCAATGTCGACCAGTACGCCTGGGCATTCGGTGACGTCATTCAAGATCACGTCCGGATAGCGATCAAGCTTCGCTACCGCTTGCTGCCCTACCTGTATGCCTGCTTCCTCAGAGCGTCGGAGACCGGCGAACCGGTGCAGCGGCCGTTGGTCTTCGACTATCAATACGATGCAACGGTTCGCGACATTGATGATCAATACCTGTTAGGGCATGACCTGCTGGTCGCACCGGTTGTCGGCCCGGGTATCACTGCCCGACAGGTCTACCTGCCAATGGGTGACTGGTACGACTGGCACACCGGCCAGCTCTTCGCAGGTAGGAGATTCCTGACGGTTTCGACGCCGCTGGACCGGATCCCGATGTATGCGCGAGGTGGAGCGGTAATTCCCATGTGGCCGGAGGCGCCCGACTCCACCAACGGCTATCAGCCTCTGGTGATCGAGTTGCATCTGTTCGTGCCAGCGTCGGATGGGGTCTACCACTCGATGCTGCAAGAGGACGACGGGCTGACCTTCGCCGCTCTGCACGGTTCGCGGTATCGAACCACCTTGATCGTCACGCGGGCTGGCGCCGAGCTGACACTCAACGCCGAAGCAAGCGGCGACGGCTACCCGGAATTCGCCCGAGAGCGCTTCTTGTTGGTCTTGCATGGTGCGGCACCCGAGCAGGCTCTTCTTGACGACACGTCAATTGTCGGTACCGCCGGGCGGTTTGAGGTATCTAATCGGGGCACCGGTTTCAGCTTCAGCTGCATGGTGCCGGAGCTGGGAGCGTCGGTAATCGCGCGCCCGCCGTGCTGAGGAGAAGGGAGCAGAGGCGTTGTTCCTCTGCGAGCGACGACGAAGTAGGTTCCTCTGTGTTTGTCAAGCTGCTGTTTGGCCGGTCATAGAGTCGGTGGTGGCGGGTCCGGGAAGTG
>DASRJV010000029.1:0-3276 GCA_035649295.1 Propionibacteriaceae bacterium | reverse complement strand
ATCTGCTCATTCCCCTGCACCACCACTGGCGGCGCCTACCAGATCGTGCAGGATCTGACCATCAATGACTTCTCCCGCGGCAAGATCGACGCCAGCGTTGCCGAGCTGATGGAGGAGCGCGATGCGGTCCGAGCGCTAGGTCTTATTGCTTAATGCGCCCGCCAGGTTTGGCACGACCGCCACACTGGTTGCCATGAGTGAAAGCCAGCGACCGGACCCGTTCAGCCGCGAAGGATCACAACCCTCAGAAGGGCTCGGCGCCGATCCGGATCCAGGAGCGGCAACGCAACAGCCGTATCAGTCGCCCGCTGAAGCGAGTAACCCGGGGACGGGTGTCTGGCCGTCCTATCCTGCCGAGGACCCGTACGGCAGGTCTGCTGCCGATCCGTACGGAGTGCCAGGCAACTCGAACTCGCTGTACGCCGGACCAGCGCATGGCTTCGACGTCGGCCGATCCGCGCCCTACGCCGACCCCGGCCAGAGCTACCAACAGCCATACGACTACGGCGGCACCCCCTATGAGGCCAATCCCTACCAACCAGCCTTCGGCGGGGTGAGCCCGTACGGCACAATGCCGAGCGAGCAAACCGCGCAGGTCCAGCACCCACAGGCAACGCTGGCGCTGATCTTGGGCCTGCTTGGCACCGTGCTGGGGTTGAGCTGCGTTGTCGGGGGACTGGTGGGAATCGGCGGCATCGTCGTCGGCCGGCGCGTCCGCAACGAGATCGACGCAGTACCGGGACGCTACACCGGTCGCTCCCAGGCGGTCGCCGGTATTGTCACCGGAATTGTTGGAGTGTCGATCTTCGCATTGGTGACGGTACTTATTGTGCTTGCCGTAGTGGCCGGCATTTCGAATGCAAACTTCTAAACTCTTGCCCACGCTAGACAGATCGCGCAGCGGGCGAGCCAACTGCATTCTGCCGAACCCATAAGGAACAATGTTGGTCATGACCAACCCGTATGAGGAAAATCCGCAGACTCAGCCGAGCCAACAAGATCCATACGCTCAGCCGGGTCAGCAATACCCCCAGAGCGGCGGCCAGCAGACGCCGTACGGCCAGCAGTCGCCCATGCCGTACGGCCAGCAGTCGCCCATGCCATATGGCCAACAGCAGCAGCCCTACACGATGCCGCCCACGCAGGAGCATCCGCAGGGCACCCTGATCCTGATCTTCGGCATCCTCGGAATCTTCATCACGATCTTCGCCCCGATCGCCTGGTACCTGGGCAACAAAGCCAAGAAGGACGTCCAGACCTCAGGCATCCAGTACTCCAACGAGCAGAACATCAGCGTCGGGCGGATGCTCGGCAAGATCTTCACGATCATCGCCATTATCTCAATTGTCTTCGTGATCATCTTGTGGATCGTGATCGCTATTGCAGCGAGCACCAGCGGGTAGTTTCAGAGCGCTTTAGCGACCCTCGGGAACAACGATCGCCAGTGCGATGATTGCGGCACCTGTGACGGCAAGAACCGTGACATCAAAAGCCTTCGTCCTTACCTGAAGGAGCCCGGCGTCCCGGCTCGGCAAGGCGATCCGTTCCACTGCGCCGACTCCGAGGGATGCACCGATGAGCAGGCAGCCCAGGCGCCAGGTGGACTCGCCCAGGAAGCTGACCACCAGGCCTGCGAGTACCCCGATCACCACGATCAACAGCGGCCACTGTCGCAATGACCTTGCGGCCGCGCTTGTCTCAGGCCGCGGCACGAGCCACCAGTTGTTCGGCGCGTTCGACCACGTTGCTGAGCAGCATGGCTCGGGTCATCGGCCCGATACCGCCAGGCATCGGCGCCACCCAGCTCGCCACGTCGCGTACGCCCGGATCAAGATCACCGACCAGTCCCGCGTCGGTTCGGGTGATACCGACATCCACGCAGACCGCGGCAGGCTTGATCATTTCTGCGGTGACGAGACCGGGCCGGCCTGCCGCCGCCACGACGATGTCAGCCTGAAGAGTGTGCCGGGCCAGATCAATGGTCCCGGTGTGACACAGCGTGACGGTCGCGTTCTCGCTCTTGCGCGTAAGCATCAGTCCAAGCGGCCGGCCGACCGTGGTGCCGCGGCCGATTACGCAGACCTCCGCCCCATTGAGGCCGATGCCATTGCGGCGGAGCAGTTCGACGATCCCCCGGGGCGTACAGGGCAAAGGCCCGGGCACGCCCAGCACCAGCTTGCCGAGGTTGACCGGATGCAGGCCGTCGGCATCCTTGTCGGGATCGACCAGGGCGAGCGCGGCATTGTCATCCAGGTGGCCCGGTAGCGGCAGCTGGACGATGTAGCCAGTACAGGCCGGGTCGGCATTCAATCCTGCGATCACAGATGCCAGCTGCTCGTGGCTGGTCGATGCCGGCAGCTCCACCTGAATCGAGGCGATGCCGACCTGCGCACAGTCCCGATGCTTGCCCCGCACGTACGCATGACTGCCAGGATCATCACCGACGAGCACCGTACCGAGACCTGGAACCACACCGCGCTCGGCGAGCGCTGACACCCGAGCCCTCAGCTCGGCCTTGATGGTCTCGGCCAGGGCTTTGCCGTCGAGAATCCGCGCCGTCATGTGCACATCCCAGTTGATTCGGACTCAGTGGAAGAAGTGTCGCGCTCCAGTGAAGTACATGGTCGCTCCCGCAGCCTGGACCGCTGCGATCACGTCCCCGTCCCGCACCGAGCCGCCCGGCTGCACGATAGCCGATACTCCGGCGCCCAGCAGAATCTCGGGTCCGTCGGGAAACGGGAAAAAGGCGTCGGAAGCAGCGACTGTACCGGCCGCCCGCTCCCCCGCGCGCTGCACCGCGAGCCGGCAGGAGTCCACACGGTTCACCTGACCCATTCCGACTCCTACCGACGCGAGGTCGTGCGCCAGCAGGATCGCGTTGGACTTCACTGCGCGCGCCGCCTTCCAGGCGAACTCCAGATCGGCCAGCATCTCCTCGGAAGCCGGCTGACCGGCGACCAGCTGCCAGTTGGCTGCCCGGTCATGATCAGCATCAACGGTGTCGGAGAGCTGGACCAGGAGTCCACCATCGATCCGCCTGCTCTCGGCGCCGCCTCGGGCCGGCGGTTCCACGACGAGAATCCGGAGATTCTTCTTGGCAGCAAGCACATCGACCGCCCCGTCTTCGTATTCGGGTGCGATGATCACCTCAGTGAAGATCTCGGCGACCTGTCGGGTCATCTCTACACTGACCGGCCGGTTGGCTGCGATCACGCCTCCGTAGGCCGATATCGGATCGGAGGCATGGGCCTTTCGATGGGCCTCTGCGATGTCTGA
>DASRJV010000028.1:0-2614 GCA_035649295.1 Propionibacteriaceae bacterium | reverse complement strand
ATATCCCGCCCCTCAGCAACGATGCCGCCGACCGCTTCGGCGATCAGCTTCTTCTGTCGCGCGATCAGATCAGCCCGAATATCGAGATTTGTCGCGACAGCGCTGACAGCTGCCGACACCTCAGGGGCTCTGATTGCTTCGCTGACATCCACCCCGTTGATGGCAATCGCAGGGCGTCGCGGGTCTTGATCGATTTCCATCGATGCATGGCCGAGCAGCTCAGCAACTGCCGCCTGGTCATCAAGATCCACGCCTTCTTGGAGCGCGAGCCACGTGATGGCGCGATACATCGCACCAGTGTCGAGAAAGGCCAATCCGAGCCGATCTGCGACGCCTCGAGCCGTACTCGACTTGCCTGAACCACTGGGCCCATCGATGGCAATGACGAGTGGCCCAGGTGAACCTATGGTTCGGCTGGGCTCGCTCGAAGTCCGGTGCTGGTCTGTCATTGCTGCCTCAGACACGCGCTTCAGAGTACCGGCCGCCGCTCAGGAAACTGCCCAACCGCGCGTCAGCATGGTTTCGACAAGTGCATCTGCGTGCTCCGGCGCGACCGACAAAGCCAAATATCCGACCTCCCGGACTGGATCATGCTCGATCGAGATGTCCTCTACGTTCACCTCGGCAGCGCTTACGTCAGCGAACAGTCGCGCCAGCGCGCCGGGCTCGTCAGGAATTGCGATGACGACCTCGCTGTAGCGGATTGCCACCGCGCCATGCTTGCCAGCGATCTTGCGCGTCCCGGCAACTCCCTGCTCCAGTTGGCTCCGCAAATCGTCGGTGGCCGGAGTCGCCTCAACAGCCTTGATCAACAAGCCGAGCTGGTCCTGCACACTCCGCAGCTCCTCTAGCACCGCATCCGAGTTTGCGCCGACGATCTGCTCCCAGAGCCCCGGATCGCTGCCAGCGATGCGCGTCACGTCGCGCAGACCCTGGCCCGCCAACATGAGGTCCTGCTCTGGAGTTCCGGTGAGGCGACTCGCGATCAATACCGACATCAGATGCGGCAGGTGCGACACCCGAGCCACCGCCGCGTCATGATCGGCCACGTCCATGATCATCTCGCGGGCGCGGCAGGCTCGGACTGCTGCCCGGACCCGCTCCACCGATTCGGTTGCCGACCGTCGGTGTGGTGTCACGACCCATGTCCGGTCAGCGAACAGGTCGGGATGGGCGGTCATCGGCCCGGAGTGATGTGAGCCGGCCATCGGATGCGACCCGACATAGCGACTGAGATCGAGATCTCGCTGCCACAAGGTGTCGAGCACCCCCGCCTTAACCGAGCCGACGTCAGTGACCGTTGCATTCGGATAGACCTGGAGGCTGTGGACTACAAGATCGGGAATGGCCCCTGGCGGAACGGCTATCACCACCAGAGCCACGTCAGCGGATACCGGAGGTTCGACTGTGCCGGCACCCAGGCCAGCGGCGACTCTGGCATGGCTGATCTTGTGGTCACGCAGGTGGACCGCATAGCCGGCCGCCGAAAGTGCACACCCGATCGAGGCTCCGATGAGTCCCGCACCGATGATCACGACGCGGTCAGCCCGGCGCTGCCCGGCGCCGGCGGCTGGCGTACTCACTTTCACGTCGCAGGCTTCTGCTGGCGCTCATTCCCGCCGTTGTCGCCAGGCGGTTCCGGCCCATTAGCGAGCAAGCTGGCGAGCCGGTCACCCTTGATGCGCCGGAACTTGCGCGGCATGGCCCTGTTCCGATCAAGGACCGCGACCTCCAAGGCCTCCACCCCCAACTCGCGCGGGGCAGCATTTGGGCCTCCGTCGGTACTGAGCGCCCGCACCGCAAGCTGGGCTGCGTCGGCCAGGCTGAGGCCGGAGCTGAATCCGCGACTGACCACCTCAGCTATGACGTCTGCAGATCCGCCCATGACCGCGAAGTTCGCTTCATCGGCCACCGAACCGTCGTAGGTCAGACGGTAGATCTGGTCGAGGCCGGGCTCAGCGCCAAGCTCGGCGACCACGATCTCCACCTCGTATGGCTTGTCACCGCCGGAAGAAAAGATCGTGCCGAGTATTTGGGCGTACGTGTTGGCCAGCCCGCGACCTGTTACATCGGTCCGGTCATAGCTGTATCCGCGTAGGTCCGCATACCGGATGCCGAGTTGCCGCAGGTTCTCGAACTCGTTGTATCGACCGACGGCCGCGAAGGCGATCCGATCGTAGATCTCGCTGACCTTGTGCAGCGCTTGAGACCGATTCTCAGCTACGAACAAGATGCCGTCCGCGAAGTACAAGACGATCACAGAGCGGCCCCTGGCGATGCCCTTACGCGCGTAGTCGGCCCGATCCTTCATCTGCTGTTCGGGCGCCACGTAGAACGGCATGCTCATCGGTGCGTCCCCTTAGGCAAGTGGGGCCCCCGGTCCGTCGGGCCGCACGGCACGACTCGCCATCAGCTGGGCGATCAGATCGGTTGTCTGCTCATTGCTCAACCGCTGCACACCATCCCCAGTCGCGGCCAGCACTACGGGGAAGATCTTCCGCGTCAGATCAGGGCCACCGGTCGCCGAGTCGTCGTCGGCCGCGTCGTAGAGCGCCTGGATCACCGCCATTGCCGCCTCGTTGAGGTCAAAATCCGGGCGATAGAGCTTCTTCAG
>DASRJV010000027.1:0-2250 GCA_035649295.1 Propionibacteriaceae bacterium | reverse complement strand
CGATTACCTCGAGGTCTCGTTGAAAGATCTTGAACAAGCAGTCGGTGTCTGAGAACTATGAGCGTCGTCGTAGTCAACGGGGTCAGTAAGGCCTTCGGCTCCGTGACCGCTTTGCGGGACATCAGCTTTGAGATCGGTTCGGGCGAGGTGTTGGGTCTGCTTGGGCCGAACGGCGCCGGCAAGACCACCATGGTGGACATCTTGTCCACCCTCACCCGGCCCGATCGCGGGCATGCTCATATCGCCGGTCATGATGTGGTGGCCGATCCGGCCGGCGTGCGCAGATCGATCATGTTGACCGGCCAGCAGGTGGCCGTCGACAACCTGCTGACGGGACGTCAGAACCTAGTGATGTTCGGGCGGCTGCAGGGTCTCGGCAAGGCGGCGGCAAGGGCGCGGGCCACCGAACTGATTCGGGAATTCGACCTCTCCGATGCGGCGGATCGCCGAGTGGACACGTACTCGGGTGGAATGCGTCGACGAATCGACATCGCCTGCGGCCTGGTGGTGATCCCTCGGGTGGCGTTCTTGGACGAGCCGACGACGGGGCTTGATCCACGCAGCCGACACAGTGTCTGGGAGTTGATTCGCCGCCTCAAGAACGCTGGCATAGCCACGCTGTTAACCACCCAATATTTAGAAGAGGCCGACGCGTTGGCCGACCGGATGATCGTCATCAACCGCGGCATCACCATCGCGGAGGGCACCCCAGACGACCTGAAAGAGCTTGCCGGAGGCACGGTTTGCGAAATCGCTCCGGAGAACCCGGGCGACGTGCCAGCCGTGCTGAGGGCGCTGAGTCCGCTGCTGTCGGAGCAGAGCAGGACCGCACTGAGTGCGACGTCGGGTCGGGTCGTGCTGCCCGCGCCCGACGGCGCGCATACGCTCGTCGCCGCGCTGAGGCGACTTGATGCGGCGAATATAGCGATAGCAGACGTTGCGCTGCGTCGCCCGTCGCTCGACGATGTCTTCTTCGCGCTGACGGCCGAGCAGCCCGCAGAGATAACGTCGTGACCGCGCCGCGCCCTGACCCGTCCACGGTCGGGCAGTGGTGGGTACTCACAGTCCGGGCCATCGCACCGACCTGGCGCAATGGAGAACTGCTGATTTCTGTTGTGCTGTCGGGCATCTTCACCGTCAGCTACTACGTGCCGCTCAAGAAGATGATCGGCGATGTCGTGCCGGAGGTCGGCAATTACGCGCAATACCTGATGCCGCTCATCACCCTGCAGGCGATCTATTTCTCGGGCATGTCCGGCGGGTTGCGGTCGGCGATCGACTCGATGGAAGGCATCAACCGACGGTTCGGGGCAATGCCTATCCGCCCGCTGACGCCGCTCGCCGCACGCATGTCAGCGAACCTCTATAGGAGCTCGGCTGCGCTGATCACTGCGATTGTGTTCGGGCATATCATCGGATTCCGGTTTCACCGTGGACTCGGATGCACGGTTGCCTTCTGCGTGCTGGCGCTGCTCATCGGTCTGATGGTGACATTCGTCGGCGACCTGGCCGGGGCGGTCTCGAAGAGCCCGGAGGCGACCAGCTATCTGCTCCTGATGCCGTCATTGATCTTGATCATGCTGTCCGTAGGCATACAGCCGGTCGAGCTGTTCCCCGAGTGGATTCAGCCGTTTGTCCGCGACCAGCCGTTCTCCCGGTTCGTCTACGCATTGCGGGCACTGGCAGGTGACGCGGCCGACGTCGCCGGATCACCGATCTGGCGGGTCGTCGGGCCCGCGCTGGCCTGGCTGGTTGGCATCATGCTGATCGCAGTGCCGCTCTATGCGCACGTATTGAGGCGGCCCCGATGATGCTCGCTCTCACGAGCCAGACCTGGGTCCAGACCCAGCGATTGCTCGTGCGGTGGGCGCGCGATCCCCAGACCGTGATCGAGGCACTGATGCTACCGGTGGGCTTCCTGGTGGCGTTGGATCTTGTATTCGGTCAACCGGTTTCGTCGGTTTCCGGCCACAGTGCCCTCTATGGCACCGTTCCGCTAGCCGTGCTGATCGGCGCTTCATTCGGAGCATCGGCCGCTGGGGTAGGGCTGATGCGCGAGCGCGCCGACGGCCTGCTTGCCCGATTCTGGGTGCTGCCTATCCATCGGGCGTCCGGTCCGTTGTCGCGGCTTGCCGCCGAGGTGATTCGCATCTTGCTCACCGGGGTAGTCGTGATGGCCGCCGGGTTGATATTGGGTTTGCACTTCCGGCATGGCATTCTCGCAACCGCGGCGTGGCTGCTCATTCCTGT
>DASRJV010000026.1:0-11002 GCA_035649295.1 Propionibacteriaceae bacterium | reverse complement strand
GCCAGCAGAGCGTACTCGATGGTCGGCGCGGTGATCTCCATCGGCAGCAACGCAGATATGATCATCAGCGGCCTCCCTCGGCGCTAACTCTGGGTTGCGGATCAGTCACGCCGACGTGTTGCATGGTGGCCTGGGTCGACGGTTCGATGATCGACAACAGGGGCTTCGGAAAGAGACCGAGTAGGAGAATCAGCAAGACCAGCGGCGCCATGGCGAGCCGCTCGCGACCGTTGATCTCGGTCACTTTCTCCTGGACCTCAGCGGGGACGGGCCCGGTCATCGTCCGCTGGTACATGATCAAGATGTAGAGCGCGGCCAGCACGATCGCCAGTGTGGAGATCACCGCGTACGCGGGGTGCCTGCTGAAGGTTCCGGCCAGCACCATGAACTCGGAAACGAAGCTGGACAAGCCGGGTAGCGAGAGAGTCGACAGGCCGGCGAACAGCAGCAGGCCCGCCAGTACCGGGGCCACCCGATCAACACCTGCATAGTCATAGATGTCGCGCGATCCGCGGCGCTTGATCAGATATCCGGCCATGACGAACAAGGCGGCGGTGGACATCCCGTGGTTGAGCATGTAGAGCGTGGACCCCGTCAGGCTCTGGCTGGTGAACGCGAAGATGCCGAGCACGATGAAGCCGAAATGGCTGATCGACGTATACGCGATGAATCGCATGATGTCCCGGCTGCCGATCGCCAAGATGGCGCCGTACAGGATCGAGATGGTGGCGAGGACGAGTACGACGGGAGTTGCCCACTGACTCGCCTCCGGGAACAGACCGAGGCAGAACCTGATCATGCCGAAGGTGCCGATCTTGTCCATGACGCCGACCATCATGGTGGCGCTGCCAGCCGTGGATTCCTCGGCCGCATCCGGCAGCCACGTGTGCAGCGGCACCAGCGGTGCCTTGATCGCAAACGCGAACATGAACCCGACAAACATCCACCGGCCAGCGGCCGTGCCAAAGTCCAGCTGGCTCAGCGTGCTCAGCAGGTAGCTTGGCTCCCCCGCATCTGCCGAGTGCACATACAAGCCGATCACCGAGGCGAGCATCACGAAGCCGCCCAGCAGGCCGAAGATCAAGAACTTGGCCGCCGCGTACGTCCTGCGTGGCCCTGGCCCGAAGCCGCCGATCAGGAAGTACATCGGGATCAGGATGACCTCGAAGAACACGTAGAACAAGAACACGTCGGTGGCCAGGAAGAGGTACAGCGCACAGCTCTGGACCGCGAGCACCAGGGCAAAGAACACCCGGGCGTCATACTTCGGAGCCAAGGTTGCTGCCCCAGAGGCAGCCGAGGGCCCTTCAGATGCGGTCCGGTCGAAGGGCTCGGGGCGGGCTGGATCAAAGTCGCGCCAGGAGGCAATGATCACTACTGGAGTGATGATCACCACCAGCAGCACCAGAGTAAGGCCAAGGCCGTTCAGACCCAGCGCATAGTACGCACCCAGAGGCTTGATCCACGGCACTTGCTCCACCATCTGCATACCGCCGCCGATCTTGAACTGGGCGGTGATGATGAGAGCCAACACGAACGTGAACAGCGAGATCAGAAGTGCCACGTGCTTGGCGGCCTTGACGCCGGTGAAGATCAGCAGCACAGCACCGGCGGCCGGCAGCAGCGCCAGGATGGTGAGCCAGGGAATAGTCATGATTCGCCCCCTAACCCAGTCGGCCCAGCACGATGACGACGCCGACAATCGCAGCACCCAACGTCATCGTGAGCGCGTAGGAGCGAACGAAGCCGTTCTGGACGCGACGCAGCCGCGCCGACATGCCGCCAATCGCTGCAGCCGTGCCGTTCACTGTGCCATCGATTCCGTCGTCCTCGACTCTGACGAGCTGAGACGTGAGCTGCTGTCCCGGACGCATGAACACTGCTTCGTTGAATGCGTCGCCGTACAGATCGTTGCGCCCGGCCAACGTGAAGGGAGACCGGCTGTCGGGCTGGGTCAACGGGATGTCGCGACGCGGCCCGAAGAGCCACACGCTTATGCCGACGCCTATAGCGACCACCACGAGCGTGACGAGCGCGACGGTTGAGAAGTGCAGCAGGCTCGGTGTCTCAGCCGGGGCTTCGCCGCCCACAGCTGGATCAAGCCAGCCGGCGATCCAGTTGTTGAGGGCTAATCCACCGATCGCCGATGCGATACCCAAGAAGATCAAGGGAACCGTCATGACCAGCGGCGACTCGTGGGGGTGCACACCTTGCTGCCAGCGCTTGGCGCCGAAGAATGTCATCAACATCAGCCTGGTCATGTAGAAGGCCGTGATGCCGGCGCCGAGCATGGCGAGCGCTCCGATGACCGCGCTCTGCTCGAAGGCAACCTCGATGATGTGGTCCTTCGCATAGAAGCCGGAGAAGAACGGGAAGCCGATGATCGCCAGGTAACCGGCCGCAAACGTGACGAACGTGATCGGCATTAGCCGCCTCAGTGCCCCGTAATGCCGCATGTCGACCTCGTCGTTCGTGGCATGCATCACCGAACCTGCCCCGAGGAACATGTCGGCCTTGAAGAACCCATGCACGAGCAGGAGGAAGATCGCGTACGCGTAACCCGCCGGCCCGATGCCTGCAGCCAGCATCATGTAGCCGATTTGGGACATGGTTGAGCCAGCTAGCACCCTCTTGATGTCATCCTTGGCGCAGCCGATCCAGGCGCCGAACAAGAGCGTCACCGTGCCGACCACGACCACCGCCGTGCTGGCTGCCTCGGACTCCGCAAAGACCGCGTTGCTGCGGGTGATGAGATATACCCCAGCCGTCACCATGGTGGCGGCATGGATCAGCGCGGACACCGGAGTCGGGCCCTCCATGGCATCCAAAAGCCAGGACTGCAAAGGCACTTGCGCGGATTTGCCACAGGCGGCAAGCAGCAGCAGCAGACCCAAGATCAACGCGGTTGTGTCGCTTACCCTGGGCATGCCTTCGTTCACGTCGACGAATGCCGACGATCCGAAGGTAGCGAGCATGACCATGACGGCGATGGACATGCCCATGTCGCCAACCCGGTTGACCACGAACGCCTTCTTGGCCGCCGTCGCGGCCACCGGCTTGTACTGCCAGAAACCGATCAACAGATACGACGCGAGGCCAACGCCCTCCCAGCCAACGAAGAGCACCAGGTAGTTGTCAGCCAGGACGAGAAGCAGCATCGCGGCGACGAAGAAGTTGAGAAAAGCAAAGAAACGGCGCCGCCTGTCGTCGTGGGCCATGTACCCGATCGAATAGACATGGATGAGTCCACCGACGCCAGTGATCAATAACACAAAGAGGATCGAGAGCTGGTCGATGAGCAATCCGACGTCGATCTGCCAATCTCCACTGGAGATCCAGTTGTACATCGGCACCGACACAGCACGCGTCGCCTCGTCGCGGCCGAGCAGATTGATGAAGTAGTAGAGACCAAGCGCGAAGGAGGCCAGCGGCGCGGCCGCACCGAGATAAGGCGCCCATCGGTCGGCACGCCGGCCGACCAGGAGCAGAACCGCGGAGCTTGCGGCAGGGATGGCGATCAGCAGCCAGGCCAGGGTGAAGAAGCCAGTGGCCGGCACGGGCGTCACGATCTCGAGTGGGAGCATCGCAGTCCTTTAGAACTTCAGCAGATTTGCGTTGTCGACCGAGGCCGAACGACGGGTACGGAAGATGGTCACGATGATGGCCAGCCCGACGACGACCTCGGCGGCAGCCACCACCATCACGAAGAAGGCGGCGACCTGACCGTCCAGCGCACCGTGCATCTTCGAGAAGGCCACAAGAGCGAGGTTCGTCGCGTTCAGCATCAGCTCGACGCACATGAAAGCCACAATGGCGTTGCGCCTGATCATGAAACCGACCGTGCCGATGGTGAACAAGATCGCCGACAGCACGATGTAACTGGTGGTGCTCATCTTTTTTGGGCGTTCTCGCTCGCGCCCGGTCGCGCGTTCCAGCTCCGCTCTTCCTCCTCGCTCGCCGACGATCCCAGCGCGCAGGCTCGTCCGACAACCCAGGGGCGTCGGCTCACTGCGTCGTCCAGAGCGGACCGCGCGCGACCTACCCGACGCTCGCGAGATACCGTCCCGATCATGTTTCATCCTCAGTTGTGCGCGGAGCTTCTTCTTCGGTGATCGCTTCGACCGTCTCGTCGACCGGCTTGGCGAGGCCTCGGCTGTCCAGGACTGCGCCGCGTGCTTTCAGCGTGCCGGAGACCGAGAGCTCGGAGACACTGCCGTCAGGGAGCAGAGCCGGCGTGTCGACAGCGTTGTGCCGTGCAAAGACGCCTGGAGTTGGGAGTGGGCCCGGATGCTCACCGGTCTCGGCATAGCGCTTCAGCCTCAACCCCGCCAGGTCCGACTGGGTGCGGCGCTTGGCTAACCGCTCGCGATGAGCCAGCACCATGGCTCCGACCGCCGCAGTGATCAGCAGTGCCGATGTGGCCTCGAAGGCGAAGACGTAGCGATCGAAGATCAGCGCGGCGATGCCTTGAACGTTGCCCCCGTTCTCCGAGTTGGCAGCAGCCAGTCCAGCCGCCGGACCGACAATCGCATTGCCGACAGCGAAGACGAGGAGTGAGCCGAAGCCGAGACCGGCAAGAATGGCGAGCGTCCGCTGCCCCTTGATCGTCTCCACCAAAGACTCGGCAATGTCGACGCCCACCAGCATCAGCACGAACAAGAACAGCATCAAGATCGCGCCGGTATAGACGATGATCTGCACCGCAAAGAGGAATGGTGCGTCCAGAGCGGCGTACTGAACGGCCAGGGAGATCATCACTGCCGCCAGGCAGAGCGCGGAATGCACCGGCTTGCGCGCCGCGATCATTCCCAGCGCCCCCAAGATCATCACCGGCGCCAGCATCCAAAATGCCACGGCGGCACCGGTGGCCAGCGGAATCAACAAAAGTGTCAACGCGATCACCCCGCGTCCTTCGCCGCGTGCTTGCGCCGGTACCGGAAACCCTGGTTGATCGGGCGCGGCTGAGCCTCACTGACATCGCCGGCGCGGTCGTCTGGCTGACCTGTCGCGGGCAGGCCGAGGAAGTACGTCTCCTCGTCATCACCCAGTCTGCGCTCGTGGGGCGGCTCCTCCATGCCAGGCAGCAGCGGCGCAAGCAGATCAGATTTCTCATAGATCAACTTCGCGCGGCTGTCGTCGGCGAGCTCGAACTCGTTCGTCATGGTCAGGGCTCGTGTCGGGCAAGCCTCGATGCACAGACCACACAGGATGCAGCGAAGGTAATTGATCTGGTAGACGCGCCCGTAGCGCTCGCCGGGCGAGTACCGCTGCTCTTCGGTGTTCTGTGCGCCCTCAACGTAGATTGCGTCGGCCGGGCAGGCCCAAGCGCACAGCTCGCAACCGACACACTTCTCCAGCCCGTCCGGCCAGCGATTCAACTGATGGCGACCGTGAAAGCGCGGAGCCGTGATCCGGGGTCCGTTGGGATAGTCAATTGTGAACGTCTTGCGGAACATCGTTTTGAAGGTCACCCCGAAGCCAGCGACGGGATCAAAGAACCCCATCAGGCCTCACTCCCTTCCTTCGCCGGGCTGTCACCGGCTGATCGTTCTGACTGTTGATCTTCTTCACCGGTCAGCACCTGGGCAAATTCGGGCAGCACCTGATCACCCATCGGCGGGACAGGATAACCGCCGGCAAAGGCGTCGAAGCCACCTATTCCTTCGGCCGCAGGCTCTGCCGCAGCTTCCTTGGGCTCTTCCTTGCCACCGAAGAATGCGAGGCCAACCAGCACGGCAAACACCACGGCGGCCCCGAGCCAGAACCCACGGCCACTGAACCAGCCCTCCTGCTGGCCCAGCCTCAAGATCGCGATCATGACTGTCCAGACCAGCGAGATAGGGATCAACCATCGCCAGCCGAACCGCATGAACTGGTCGTAGCGCAGACGCGGCAGCGTGCCACGCAACCAGACGAAGATGAAGAGCATTATCAGCACCTTCACCAGGAACCAGAGCAGCCCCCAGTAGCCGCTGTCGGCACCTGGTAGGAGATTGAACGGCAGCGGGGCGTGCCACCCGCCCAGAAAGAGCGTGACGGCCAGCGCTGAGACCGTGATCATGTTCATGTACTCAGCCATGAAGAACATGGCGAAGCGCATCGAGGAGTATTCAGTGTGGAAGCCCCCGACCAGCTCACCCTCCGCCTCGGGCAGATCGAACGGCGCCCGGTTGGTCTCTCCGACCATGGAGATCACGTACATGACGAATGACGGCAGCAGCTGCAGCGCGAACCAGACTGGTACGCCGAAGACTGTTGCCGGTTCAGCTTGTTTTGCAACGATCTCTGACGTTGACAGTGAACCGGCGTACAGGAACACCGCGACCAGCGCCAGACCCATTGCGACCTCGTAGCTGATCACCTGTGCACTTGAACGCAACGCGCCGAGCAGCGAGTACGTCGACCCGGATGACCAGCCTGCGAGCACGATCCCGTACACACCGATCGAGGCGACCGCGACGATGAACAACACTGAAACCGGCAAGTCAGTGACCTGCAACGGGGTGGTGATGTCGGTGAACGGCACTCGCACCAGCCCGGCCATCGGAATGACGGCGAAAGCGGTGATCGCCGGGATGGAGACGACAAAGGGTGCCAGCATGAAGACGACCTTGTCGGCCGCGGTCGGTGTGAAGTCCTCCTTGAACATCAGCTTCATGCCATCGGCCAAGGACTGCAGCAGCCCGAACGGCCCGTTCATGTTGGGCCCTTCGCGATGCTGCATGAAGGCGACGACCCGGCGTTCGTACCAGATGGTGAACAACGTGAGCACCAGCAGGAGCACGAACGCGAACAGCGCCTTGAGCGTAACCACCCACCACGGATCGTTGAAGAACACCGCGAGGTCCATCGGAGCAGGCGGGCTCATTGGCTCGCCTCCGTGTCATCCTCGACTTGCGCCAGGGATCCTGTCGATGAAGGCGCTTCGACAGGCGCCCTCCTCAGCTCGTCGAAGGGCTCAGCGGTCGTCACGGGCTCTGCCGGCCGGCCGATCGTCACAAGATCACCAGCGCTGGCGGCAAGATGCTGCGGAATTCCCAGTCCCGGAGCACGGCTCGGGAGCCATACCACCCCGTCGATCATCTCGGAGTCGAGCACGGCCGGCATGGTGATCGAGCCTCGGTCATTACTGATCATCGCAACGCTGGTTATGCCGGCCTCCGCGGCAGTGCTGGGACTCATCCGGACCTCAGGTGCACGTGCAGTGGCCTGAAGGTATGGCTCACCGTCCAGTGCGCGACTGTCGTCGAGCGCCATGCGCCAGGTGGCCAGCAGGGCGGCGCCGCTCCCTGGCTCGGCAAGCTCGCCTGCCGGGTAATCGGGGGCTTCGATGCGGTCTCCTTCCCAGCTCCCCAGTTCGTCGAGTTCCGCGCGGGCCTGAGCTGCCGTACGGAATCCCAGATCTGTCCCGAGCGCATCAGCAAGCGCGGCCAACACCCTCAGGTCGGACATGTCGTTGGATCGATCGATCACCATCTCGAACGAGCGACGCCGGCCTTCCCAGTTCACGAAGGTGCCGGCCCGTTCTTGCATCAGCGAGACCGGGAAAACCACATTGGCACGCTCGGTGACCGAAGAGGCGCGGGTTTCCACGCTGATCACGAAGTTGACTTTCTCCAGTCCCTCCAGGGCTGCTTGCGGATCGACGAAGTCGTTCGGATCCACGCCTGCCACGACCAGCGCCTCGAGCTCCCCGTCGGCAGCAGCGATCAAGATCTCGTCAGCATCGCGGCCTTCCACCGACGGCACTGACTCAACTCCCCAGGTCGTTTGGGTATCGACTCGGGCGGCGGCATCCGACAGCGGCCTGCCACCAGGCAGCAGATTGGGCAGGCAACCGGCCTCCACGGCGCCGCGATCTCCGGCCCGGCGTGGTACCCAGGCCAGTCGCGCGCCAGTACGCTCGGCAAGTCGCTGGCAAGCACTGAGCGTGCCCGACAGACCAGCGGCCCGCTCACCGACCAAGATCACCGAGTTGGCGTCGAGAGTAATCTCTGCCGGATTGTCGCCGTCTCCACTTTCCGTGGCGATCTGGCCGAGGATGGCCGGCTCGTCACCGGGAAGACACGGCATGAGCTGGGCGCCCATCTTGCGACTTCCGTTGCTGGCGTACGGTGCCAGGGTCCAGGAGATGAGGTGCTTCTTCCGGAAGGCCTTGCGGAGCCGGAGGAAGATCATGCCGGCTTCCTCTTCGGGCTCCAGGCAGACCAGCAGTACCGAACTGGCATTTTCAAGATCAGTAAAGCTGACACCGCGCCCGGTCCCGGCCACCGCATGGGCCAGGAAGTCGGTCTCTTCACTAGAGTGCTGCCGCGCCCGGAAGTCGATGTTGTTGCTGCCCAGCACCGCTCGGGCGAACTTCGAGTAGCTGTACGCATCCTCGAGAGTCAACCGGCCTCCGGTGAGCACTCCCACCGAGCTCCCGGCTGCTTGCAGGCCACGTACCGCCACATCAATTGCTTCCGGCCAGGAGGCGGGACGCAGCACGGCGCCATCTCGAACGAGGGGCCAGGTAAGTCGGTCCTCGCCGTCTCCATAGCGGATCGCGAAGCGGTCCTTGTCGGTGATCCATTCCTCGTTGACGTCTGGATCGTCGCCCGCCAGGCGTCGCATCACCTTGCCACGTCGGTGGTCCACCCGGATGGCCGAGCCGCAGGCGTCATGCTCGGCGATCGAGGGCGTGGAGACCAGGTCGAATGGCCGGGACCGAAACCGGTATTCCGCGCTGGTCAACGCACCCACCGGGCAGATCTGAATGGTGTTGCCAGAGAAGTAGGACTCGAAGGGTTCCTTCTCATAGATCCCGACCTGCTGCAGAGACCCCCGCTCAATGAGTGCGATGAACGGATCACCGGCGATCTGCTCGGAAAACCTGGTGCAGCGCGCGCAGAGCACGCAACGCTCACGGTCCAGCAGGACATTCGGGGAGATGTTGATCGGCTTGGGGAAGGTGCGCTTCTCGTCGGTGAACCGGCTCTCGGCGTAGCCGTGGGACATTGCCTGGTTCTGCAACGGACATTCCCCGCCCTTGTCGCAGATCGGGCAGTCAAGCGGATGGTTGATCAGCAGGAATTCCACGTTCCCGCGCTGGGCCTTGTCGGCGATGGGAGACGTGACCTGCGTCTTGATCTTCATGCCGGGTGCCACCTCGAGAGTGCAGGAGGCCTGCGGCTTCGGAATGGGACGCCCAGTTCCCCCGTCGGGGACTTCCACCAGACACTGGCGGCAAGCGCCGACCGGATCGAGCAGCGGATGATCACAAAATCGCGGCACCTCAACGCCAATGAGCTCAGCGGCGCGAATCACCAGAGTGCCCTTGGGCACCGACACCTCGACGTCGTCGATGGTGAGGGTGACAAGATCCTCGCGCTGCTCGACGGCCGCGCTGGCTGAGGGGCCTGTTGCGGTGACACTCATGCTCATGCTCCTGCGGGCTCGCGAACGAAGATCGTGCTGCGCTCGTATGGGAACAGCTCCCAGGCGGGGGTGTGCATGGCAGCTTCGAACTCGTCCCGGAAGAACTGGATGGCTGAGGTGATCGGCGAGGTCGCGCCGTCGCCGAGAGCGCAGAAGGAGCGTCCGAGTATGTTGTCGCAGAGATCCAGCAACTTCTCGATGTCGCCCTGCTGCCCCCGGCCCGCCTCCATTCGCTGGAGTATCTGCACCAGCCACCATGTGCCCTCGCGGCACGGGGTGCATTTTCCGCAGGATTCGTGCTTGTAGAACTCGGTCCAGCGCAGCACGGTGCGCACTACCGAGGTCGTCTCGTCAAAGCACTGCAGCGCCTTGGTTCCGAGCATCGACTTCACGCTCGCGATCGCCTCGTAGTCGAGTGGTACGTCGAGGTGGGCGTCGGTGAGCATCGGCGTCGAGGAGCCGCCCGGTGTCCAGAACTTGAGCTGATGGCCCTCGCGGATGCCGCCTGCAAGATCGAGAAGCTGGCGCAGCGTGATGCCCAACGGTGCCTCGAACTGTCCGGGGTTCGCAACGTGACCAGAAAGTGAGTAGATGGTCATTCCCCTGGACTTCTCAGTGCCCATTGAGGAGAACCAGTCGGCGCCATTGGCAATGATCGATGGCACCGAGGCGATCGACTCCACGTTGTTGATCACCGTAGGAGAGGCATAGAGGCCGGCGATCGCCGGGAACGGAGGCCGCAGTCGCGGCTGGCCCCGGCGGCCTTCCAGCGAGTCCAGCAGCGCGGTTTCCTCGCCGCAGATGTAGGCGCCGGCGCCGGCATGCACGATGATCTCCAGGTCGTAGCCGGTGCCCAGAATGTTGTGCCCGGCATACCCGGCCGAGTACACCTCACGGACCGCCTGCTGGAGCCGGCGTACCACATGCAGCACTTCGCCTCGGACGTAGATGAATGCATGGTTGGCCCGGATCGCGTACGCGGAGATGATCACTCCCTCGATCAGGGTGTGCGGCGAGGCCATCATCAGCGGGATGTCCTTACAGGTCCCGGGCTCTGATTCGTCGGCGTTGACCACGAGGTACTTCGGCTTCGGGTTGTCCTGTGGGATGAAGCTCCACTTCATCCCGGTCGGGAAGCCTGCCCCGCCGCGGCCGCGTAGGCCGGAGTCCTTGACGAGGGTGACCACCTCGGCTGGATCCATCTGCAGTGCCGACCGCAGGGCATCGTAACCGCCACGGCGCTCGTAGTTGCTCAGCTTCCAGGCGCGCTCGTCTGCCCAGTTAGCGGTGAGTACAGGTGTCAGGAGATCGGTCACCGGCCCCCCTCATCTGGTCGATCTGCTACGTGCTCCGGGTCTGGAGCCCGCCAACCACGCTCCTCGGCAATTCGCAAGCCGAGCAGCGACGGCCCGGCCGCGGTCGGCCCCTCGTCGGCACGCTCGTCTGGGAACCCAGCGAGCACCCGCTCGGCTTCCTTCCAGGTACACACTCGAGCGCCGCGAGTGGACTGCACCTCGGCACCGGCCCGCAATTGATCAACCAACTCGATCGCCTTCTCGGGCGTGGTGTTGTCGAAGAACTCCCA
>DASRJV010000025.1:0-5125 GCA_035649295.1 Propionibacteriaceae bacterium | reverse complement strand
ACCGAGGACCCGTCGACCCGCCGCAACACATCCGGTTCCTCGATGCCGTCGTGCGGCGGGGCCAAGGCGACCGATCGATGATCGAGCACCTCATCGACCAATAGGTCCACCAGTGCCGTGGCACGTTCCGAGCGCACATCGATGGTGCGGACCTGTCGTTGTGCTTCGGCCCGGACATGCCACATCTGCCACGTCGAGCGGCTCGACTCCATAGCGGTGAGGATCTGATCAGCCGTGTCTGCGACCCAGTGTGAGTCGGCGATCGGAGCGGTCTCGGCGGGCGGCGCCAGCACCGTTCGCACCATCGACGCGACGGCCTCGGGCCCATCCAACACAGCTGCGGCCTCTTTGACCCAGGTCGCTCGTTGCTCAGCCAGGCATCGGGGTTCGTGTTTGGCGTCGCGGGTCTCCAAGGTCGCCTGTTGTGCCAGATGCAACGCTTCGACCGGTGTCGGTGGCCGGCCATGATCGTTCTGGAACTGGATGGCCAGCTCGCCGCGGCGGGTGTTGATGTGGGCGCGGCGGGTTGACCAGCGCTGGTTCAGTCGGGGGTCGACACCGGCGATCTCCCGGATCGGCCGCTTCGCCGGGTCGGTGCCGGGCCGTTCGGCGAACCGCACGCCCAGATTGTCGTGAAGGTGCTGCTCCAGCGCGGTGTTGTAGGTCTCCGACGCGGCAACGTTGGCCTTGAACAACACCCGCCCGTCGATCGACAGCCACCGTCCATCGAGGGTCTGGACCTTGTTGGCGACCGCCACGTGGGTGTGCAGATCCGGGTCGCCGGCCCGGCTGTCCCGGTGAGTGAACGCGGCAGCGACCAGGCCTCGGACGTTGACCTGCCGGATCCCTTGCGGCCCAGTCCGGCTGAACAGGGCATGCTTCTCGATGAACGCCAAAGCATCCTTGACCGCGGTCTGATGGGCCTGTTCGATCACAGCCGCCACCGCCGGATCGGCAACCGCCCACAACGCGGACACCGACTTCACTGGCGAGAACGTCAGGTCGTAGCCAGCCACTGTTTGTGTTCGTGGCCGCGAGTCTTTCGCGATTTGTCCCGCCAGCTCGCGGGCGTCAATCGGCTCGCGGCCATGCGCCGCGAGGAAGAACTCGCGGGCCACCTCGGTCCGCACCCGGGCCCGATCCGCGGCCGGCAGCGGCATGTCGGCCGGAAAGCCGGCCGCCGTATTGATCGCCGCGACACGTTTGGCCACCTCGAGCCGGAACGGGCTGACGACACCATCGACGATCTTGAACGGGACGCCTAGCCGGGCCGCATCCTGGTAGTCGCGTGGAGTGAGGCCCGGCCCTTCCAGCTGCTGCTGGCGGAGCTCGGCCAACGGGTGCAGACCGCAGCCGAACAACGCTCGCATCTGCTCCCCGGTCACCGGGTCACCAGCGGCCAGGCTGTCGATCCCGTCCATCCCAGACCCGATCCACACCCCAGGTGATTCACCGCGTTCGGTGTAGTAGGAGGCCAGCCCGGTGTGACCTTTCTCGGTCGCATCCAACGCAGCCACCTGCCGGGTCAAGTAGTCATACCCGGATCCCGCTGTGAGCTTGTGCATGCTCATCGTCACACCCACCCGAAGGGGGTACGTGCCGCCTGTGCGGTCAGGCCGATCCGAGCTACTTCCGGCGGTGCATGGGGTGTTGTTCGACTCGGAGCTTTGAGAGTTCGAGGGGGTACGTCGGACGGAAGTGCGGCGGTCTAATACATCACAGGATTTAGAGGCGGTGTAGACGAGGCCGAGTAGACGGCGGGTGATGAGTCAGCAGTCGATCTGGCAAGCGCGGCGGTAAAGATGAGTCTCTCAGCAGGAAGGGCCGAACGTGCGCCGCCGACCGTAAGCATCGACCCGCATGCGGGCATTCGGCTAGCCAGGGACGGGGAACCCGCCTGCGCGACCGAATGCGGTGATCAGTGGGCGAGTCAGCGTCGCGAGGAATAGTGTTTGCGTCGCCGTACCCTCGTCACGTGGTGATTGCTGGAGCCAGCGCCGCCGCCGGTGTCACGGCCTTTCATGTGCGCTCAGGCGGGGAAACAGGCAGATGTTTTCAGCCTTTGATGGACTCCTCCAACAGGTCACGTGCGTTGGCGTCGTGGTATTGCACCGGCGGGCTCTTCATGAAATTGGGGCAGGCACTCATCACTGAACCTCCCAGGCCGGGGTCCTTTGTGATCTTGCGGGCCCTGACCGCGTCGGTGATGATGCCGGCCGAGTTGGGGGAGTCCCACACCTGGAGCTTGTACTCCAGGTGCACCGGCACGTCACCGAATCCTCGTCCTTCAAGCCGCATCAGCGCATGCTTTCGGTCGGCACGAGAGGAACCGTAGTCGCTGGGCTGGTAAGTCGGTTCTCGCGAGGAACACCTCACAAATGAGCCCATGCCGCATCACCGTCCAGTACAGCTCGGGGAGTCTTGGAGGCAGACGGGGGTGGAGATGCGAAAGGTACTTCTCTTGGTCTTTGGGGGACTGCTGGCGGCGGTGTTGCTGATTTCCCCTGCACAGGCGGTGAAGCCAATAATCGTGGAGGAAGAGACCATACGCTTTGATGGGACTCCGGTCGTTGATCCAGACCTTAGTGAAGCCTGCGGTTTCCCTGTCACGGTGTCTACCAGGGGACACATTCGTGTCACTGAATTCCGCGACAAGAGCGGAGATACTCGGCTCGTCACCAACCATCCCAGCTTGAGCGATACGCTGACGAGCCCGTACACGTCAATCCAGACCTCTGACCGCGGATTAGACAAGTTCACGGAAAATCCCGATGGGACGCTCCTAATCTTCGGCACTGGCATCCACCTCCGCGTCAAGGGCCAGGTATACGCGATTGGGCTGTGGCGACTGACCATCGACCTCCAAACCGGCGAATTGATCGACCAGGAATACCACGGCAGGTTCGATGTGCTAGCGCCGGAGATCGGCGAAACGATCTGCTCCCTTCTTGGGCCCTAGTCTCAGTAGATTTGGCCTGCTCCGCTGGCTCTCCGCTGGCTCACCGGCGAGTCACCTCCAGGACGGCTTGCTGCAGCCCCGGACGTATACGGCTGGATGGAGACGGTCCCAGAGAAGGACGCAGAGGCACAGAAGCCGTTACAGCATCCGAGGTAGGGCCTGTGCTACGCCCTTCGCAGAGGTAGAAGGTCAGACGAAACGCTAGCTCTGCGTCGGGGTCGTGCCGCCGGATAAGTTTGGTACGGCGCCAGCAGCTGCATCGAGTGTCCTCCTGGTCCAACCAGGTGTAACGATCCGCGATGCCGCAGAGCGGACGTTCCGCAAGCCAACCCCCTTGTGACGTTGCAATGGCTTCACGTTCGGGCGAAGCCCGATCACTGCCGTGAGATCCGCACACCTGCACACCGTCTGCCTCGGGATGACGCCGGAGCGGAGGCATAGCGTCGTTCGGTGACCTCGATCAGCCATGTCGTCCTGGTGTCCTGGGAGAGCGGGAGCAGATCCAGACCGAGGAGCTCGTCCGGCCGTCTGTTCGAGGCTTCCTCGGCACAATCCCCGGCGTGCTCGCCGTGGTCGAGGGGCACTCCACGAGCCCCGAAGGGCTGGAGGACGGCTACCATTACGGCTTCATCGTGACCTTTGCCACGCTGCAGGCGCGTGATGCCCATCTCAACGACCCGAATCACCGCCCGGTCGCCGAGGCGATCGGCGCGGTTGCCGAGCGGATCGTCGTCTTCGACATCTGACCCAGCCTGGGTCTCATCTCCTCGCCACGAGAACGGACCGCTGCCACCTACTCGGGCGATGGTCAGAACGGACCGCTGGAGCATGAGCCAGGAGCTGCCCGACCTACCCACGACCAGGTCGCTGCGGCCGCAGCCCAGGCCTTCGCATGATCGCAGAACAGGCGCCAGCCGCAACCCGCGAAGCAGTCATAGCGGTGAAGGGTGGTGAAGACCTCAGGTGATCTGGCCGCAGGCTCGGCGGTCGGTGTACTTCGGGTTGGCGGAGATCCAGCCTCGGTGCCAACCCTCACTCAGCGTCCACCACCAGGCGCGATAGCGATGGTGGGCCTTCTTGTCGGTGTAGATCGTGGTGCCAAAGTGGAGTTTGGTTCGGCCAGGCCGGGATGAGGTGGACGTGTGGTAAATCCGCATTTCCCGGGCCACTACGCACCGGGTCGTGAACGTCGCGGCCTCGGCCGGTAATGCGAGGGCCACGGAGGCAGTGAGCACGGCCAGGAGACAGCCGAAGCCAAGCAGGGCACGCCGGAGAGCTAAGGTCACGGGCGACTAGCCTTCCATCAGAGAGGGCATTTCGCAGAAGATAGGGCGTCCAGGCCAGATGGAGTGTGCCGTACGCCGACCAGCTGCGATACGGGCCGTGCCCGCCAAGAAGCGCTTAAGTGACGAGCCTCAGCTCCCCTTTAACGAGCACCTCTGCTATTACTTCTGTCTAGCTTGATCATGTGACCTGTCTTAGGACTCAGGCCTATTTGGGAGGCGGTGGTCATGGATCCCACGCTTGTAGGCGCCATCGTGGGCGCCTTGGTAGGCGGCTTGCTAACAGTCACTGGTTCGGTGGCAACCGCACTCATCAGTGACAAACGGTCACGGACGAACCAGCACAGAGGGGCTCACTTGGCCTCCGGCGCCGAGGCCCTGAACGCACTTCAACAGCTAAATCGCCAGCTAATCAATGTCGCTCGAGAACCGGAACCGGATAAGCCCAATGCTGGGAACGAGTTTGGAATGATTTCCACGCGGCTGCAACACGATGGAATTCGGCGCGCTACGTAGCTGCCCTTTATTGCTCGCAAGAGGAGCTCGACCTCCTTGCCGAGCTCGACGCCGAGACCGACAAGTTGCTGGAGCTCGCAATGAGCAAATCATGGCGCAGCCGCGAATTTCGCCCACATCGACAGCGTCCAGGCGCATTGGCAGCGAGCTATCTGCGGGCGGTTCGGACTGCGTCCGGCCAATCCGCCGTCACCATCCCGAGCCTCTGGGCGTGGGACACCAATCCTCCGGCAGCATATCTGGCAACAAGCAAGGAGCTCTGAGATCACCATGCGATCACTGCCGTCACCCGGCGCCTCGTACGGCTGAATGCTGCATCCAAGTCAATCCGATCAGCATCCCGACGATATACACAGCATCGGTGGTC
>DASRJV010000024.1:0-8564 GCA_035649295.1 Propionibacteriaceae bacterium | reverse complement strand
AGCAGATTTGTGCCGGTCTGGGTCATCGGCCACCGCACGTCACGCTCACTGACGCCGTCCAACTTCGCGAGCAGCACCTTGCGTTGCTTATCCAAATACCGTTGGAGAATCAGCTTCGGGTCCATCGGGGTGAATTTAGTGCTTGCCGGCTGATTTTTGCTACCCGATTCCAACCGTCGCCAGTGGCCGAAATCATATGGCCCCCGACTATTCAGCCCCACAGACCGCGCGTAGGTTGTGCGCATGACGGACACGCCCACGGTTGATCCCCCCAAGGACTCCCTGAGCATTCGCGACAACCGTACGGGCCGCGAGTATGAGCTCGCGATCACCGACGGGACGATTCGCGCTACCGACCTCAGACAGATCGCGGCCGAAGGCGAACCAGGGCTGGCTACCTACGATCCTGGGTTCGTCAACACGGCCTCATGCCGTAGCGCTATCACCTTCATCGACGGTGAGCAGGGAATCCTCGAGTACCGCGGTTATCCCATTGAGCAACTGGCCGAGCACTCCACCTTTCTCGAGGTCTCCTACCTCTTACTGCACGGCGAGCTCCCGACACAGGGACAGCTTGACGAGTGGGTGCACAACATCACCTATCACACCTTCATCCACGAGAACCTCAAGCAATTCATCGAAGGCTTCCGTTACAACGCGCATCCCATGGGGATGCTGATGGCAACTGTCAGTGCGCTGTCAACGTTCTATCCAGAGGCGAGCAAGATCGGCAATCCTGAGAATCGCATGCTCCAGATCACTCGCTTGATCGCCAAGATGCCGACACTCGGAGCATTCGCCTTCCGCCACCAGCTCGGGAAGCCGTACGTCTATCCCGACAACAGACTGTCCTACACAGCCAATTTCTTGGCGATGCTGTTCAAGATGAGCGAGCCGACCTATGTCGCCGACGAGCGGCTGGTGCACGCACTCGAGGTGCTGTTCATCCTGCACGCTGATCATGAACAGAACTGCTCAACCAACGCCGTACGGTCGGTCGGATCGTCACAGGTTGATCCGTACTCTGCCGTGGCCGGAGGTATTGCGGCGCTCTACGGTCCACTCCACGGTGGCGCAAATGAGGCCGTGCTCGCGATGCTGAACAGGATCGGCACGACCGACAACATCCCCGACTTCATCGGCGGTGTGAAGGAGGGCAAGGAGAAGCTGATGGGCTTCGGCCACCGGGTCTACAAGAACTACGACCCGCGCGCCAAGATCATCAAGAAGGCCTGTGACGATGTCTTCGAGGTGACCGGAGTCAATCCGCTGCTCAAGATCGCCCAGGAACTGGAGAAGATCGCGTTGGAGGATGAGTACTTCGTCAAACGCAAGCTGTATCCCAACGTGGACTTCTATTCGGGTCTGATCTATGAGGCGTTGCAATTTCCCGCGGAGATGTTCACCGTCTTGTTCGCGATCGGCCGTACGCCGGGCTGGCTGGCGCAATGGGCGGAGCTGGTGCAGGACAAGGAGCAGAAGATCGCGCGACCCAAACAGATCTACACCGGCATCCGAACCAGGGACTTCGTCCCGCTCAGCGAGCGCTAGTTCTTGTACTCTGCTCGCGCGCGCCGCGCCGCTCCGGCGCTCACAGAGCGCGTGACGACGCCAGGCGCCAGCTGCGGACGTGCTCCCAACGCATGTCCCGCCACCAACTGCCGGTCCACGAGCTGTGGGCGAAGCGATAGAGCATCACCGTGTCGGCGGTGAACGACGACGGCGGCATGATCCCGAGCCCGGTAACGTAGTCCTCCACCTCCTCACGCAGGTCGGCGCGTACCCGCAACTCATGGGAAACCAACGAGATGTGGGCCAGCCAGCGATCCGGCTCGTACAGGGACGGAGGCAGTGTGCCGCTGGGACCAAGCAGTGGTCGGACGACCGAATCGACCGCGCCAGCCAAGGCCAACAGCTGCTTGTTCGGTGCGCCATCCAGCGTCGAGACGTCATAGGCGACTGTGAAATCGGCGAGCCGCCGCATTCCAAGATTGTGCACAGTGAAGGCGCGCACCCGGCGTAGCACGAAGCCGATCAGTTGAATCAACTCCGCCAACGGAACAACAACGGGCAGACTCCCAGCCAAGGTGATGTGTGGCGGGAATGCGCCCGCCGAAACCAAGCCGTACTGCCCTCGCAGCTGACTGGTGATCTGTGTCACTGCCGCGCACGTCTTGGGGTCCGGCCTAAGAAAAACCCCAAAGCGAAACTGGTTGTCCACCAGTGTTCGTCCTTCCTTAAATCTGCAGGACGCGGTCGGCCAGCAGCTTCCGCATCTGTGCCCCACCGTAACCAAGCAAAGTCAACGCAGCAATGAAACCCGCCGGTGCTCGAGGGTGGCTGATCAAAGAAATGCTCTGCGTGATAGTGAGAAGGCAGTTCATTGCCAATCAACCCACCAGGAAGTGATCATGGACTGGACCCTCGAAGTCGTTGTGATACCGGTGAGCGACATCGATCGCTCCATAGCCTTCTATCGCGATCAGGTCGGCTTCACGCTCGACCACGACACGATCACTCCGCAGATGCACGTAACGCAGCTGACGCCGCCGGGATCGGGGTGCTCCATCGTGTTCGGCGATGGGCCTGGCATGCAGGCGATGGAGCCTGGCTCGATGAGAGGTCTGCAGCTCGTAGTCGCTGATGCGTACGCGGCGCGGGAGGAGTTGCTGAGCCGAGGCGTCGAGGCAGGTGAGATCGCCGCATTCGATGAGCGCGATGGCGGCACCTTCTTCGGCTTCGCTGATCCCGATGGAAATACCTGGGCAGTGCAACAGATCAAGGCTCGTGCCGAGAGACCGCTCATCCCTACTGAGTGGCGAGGCAGGTTTGGCAACTAGCTGGTGGCCTTGGTTTAGCCTGAGCCGGTGAGCATAGAGGTCGTGCCCGCCACCTCGGCACTGTTCGACGATCTTGCGATGATGCTCGGGCCCAGGAATCCTGATTCCTCGGTGTGCTGGTGTCTGAGCCATCGGGTCGACTCCAAGACGAACCGCGAGCTCGCCGGCCGGGCTCGGGGTGAATACGTCAAGAAGCTGACCCGCCGCGCGGTCGCACCAGGTGTTCTTGCGTACGACGATGCCGAGGTGGTCGGCTGGGCGGCCGTCGCGCCCCGGTCCGAACTGCCTTTCGCGCGGTCCACCAAGATTCCGCACGTCGACGACCTGCCGGTCTGGTCGGTGTGGTGTATTCGGGTTCGCCCCGGCCACCGCGGCAAGGGCATCTCGCACCATCTGCTCGCTGGTGCTGTGGCGTACGCGCGGTCGAAGGATGCGCCCGCGGTCGAGGGCTATCCAGTGGACAACAGGGGCGACAAGGTGGATCTCACCATGGCTTATGTCGGCACGCGCAAGCTCTTCGAGGACGCCGGCTTTACCAAGGCCGCGGACACCCGTTCAGTCTCCGGTGGGTTCCCCCGCGTGGTGATGCGGCTCGAGCTGGGCTGACCTCCGGATGGAATGCCTGGACGGCGATGTAGCCACCACTCGACGATCAGTAGGTTGACCACCCAGCTCACCCAGCTCGTCAACCCGATCGCCTGGTCCAGAGCAGCCAGATCGACCTCTCCGCCAGTGAAAGTCTCCGGGACGAAGACAGCGAAGATGACGAGCATCCAGAACCTGAAGGCCACAATCGAGAAGGCAAGCGCGACGCTGCGCAGCATCCACCTCCGGTGATCGGCAAAGCGGCGCTGGCGGATGGCTCGAAACCCAGCCAGCGTTGTCCCGAACCACAGCAGCGCAAGCATGGTGTTCGCCACCCGTTGATTGGCACCATGCAGGCCCATCGGGGAGATGATCATGACGCAGATCGAAGCGGTCAGCGCAGCCGCGACATAGATGCGCCCACTCACACGATGAATCACGGGCCGGGACCGACGAAGCCAAGGCCACACTTGGAGGCAGCCCGCAAGCAGCGCGACGGAACCGAGCAAGATGTGCGTGACGAGCAGCGGGTAATAGCTGGCATGAGGCGGCATCGGCTGGATTCGAGCTTGCGTAGGGTCAAGAGTCAGATAGGGCGGCACCGCATACCCGATGAAGATCACTGTCAGCAGTGCCAGCGGCACCAGACCTTTGAGCGCCGAGCGTGTCGAAGCGCTGCGAAACAGCGGCCTTCGTGCCACAGTCTGCTGATCATCTGCAGGGCTGGCGGCGCGGCTCAGCTCGTCGGTGGTCATGCCACCAGCATGTGATCAAAGGCCGGCTCCGCGCACTGATGCTTGCTGTAGATCTTCAGTTCGGGTTAACCCCAGCCACCATGGGCGCTGAGCTCGTCGAAGCGGGGCTTTACCGTAGCCGATCGACCCGCGCCTCGTCCCAGACCGGCTCAGCCGCCTCGTAGACGCTACCGTCGGCACCGAAGATCAAGAACCTGTCGAAGCTGCGCGCGAACCACCGGTCGTGGGTAACGGCGATCACCGTGCCCTCGAAGTAATCGAGGCCGAGCTCCAGCGCCTCGGCGGACTCCATGTCGAGATTGTCGGTCGGCTCGTCGAGGAGTAACAGCGTCGCGCCGCTCAGCTCGAGCAGCAGGATCTGGAGACGGGCCTGCTGACCTCCCGACAGCGACTCGAATCTCTGCTCCGCGGCCTTGGCCAGCTCATAGCGATCGAGCTTGCGGGAAGCCTCCTCCCGTCCCATGCCGGCTCGGTGATCATCACCCCGATGCAAGATCTCGAGCAGGGTGCGGCCGAGCAGCTCGGGATGATGATGGGTCTGAGCGAACCAGCCCGGTCGCACCCGAGCCCCGAGCTTCGCCTTGCCGGTATGGGGAACCGGAACAATGTCAAGGTCGCTGACGGGCTGGTGTTCACGATCAGGATCGGAGCCGCCGCGGGCCAGCAGACGCAGGAAGTATGACTTGCCGGAGCCGTTCGACCCCAAGACGGCAACCCGGTCACCGAACCAGATCTCGGCGTCGAACGGCTTCATAAGGCCGGTCAGCTCAAGATTGTCGATCATGACCGCCCGCTTGCCGGTGCGCCCTCCGCTGAGCCGCATTGAAACGCGCTGCTCTAGTGGCACTGCCTGCGGCGGTCCGGCCTCCTCAAATTTGGCCAGTCGGGTCTGAGCAGCCTGATAACGGGAGGCCATGGCGTCGTTATATGCGGCCTTGGTCTTGTACATCAGCATGAGCTCGCGAAGCTTCTTGTGCTGCTCGTCCCAACGCCGCCGTAGCTCTTCGAGGCGGGCGAAGCGGTCGCGGCGGGCGGCGGCAAGCGTCGCGAAGCCGGATCCATGAATCCAGACCGTGTTGCCGGCAGCGCCCAACTCCAGCACCGCGATGGTTTTCGCCGTTTGAGCCAATAGCTCGCGGTCGTGGCTGACCAGCAAAACCGACTTCTGGGTGGTCTGAAGCTGATTCTCCAGCCAGCGCTTGGCTGGCACGTCCAAGAAGTTGTCTGGTTCGTCGAGGAGCAACACGTCGTCGGGACCACGAAGCAAGGCCTCCAGAGCCAGCCGCTTCTGTTCTCCACCGGACAACGTGCTGACCTCGCGCCACTTGGCACGGTCAAAGCTCACACCGAGGGCCTCGGTGCAGCAGGCGTCGAAGATCACTTCGGCGTCGTATCCGCCTGCGTCGGCGTAGTCGGCCAGCGCCTGCGCGTAACGCAGCTGGGTTTGCTCGCGGTCGTCCTCCATCAACTGCAGCTCCAGCCGGTCCAGCTCAGCCACCGCCCGGCGCAGCACAGGTGGCGACAGCGAGAACAACAGGTCGCGTACCGTTGACGGCTCTCGGACGCTGCCGATGAACTGACGCATCACGCCCAAACCGCCGCTCCGGGAGACCGACCCACTGGTTGGCATCAGATCCCCAGCGATGAGCTTCAGCAGCGTGGTCTTGCCCGACCCGTTGGGTCCTACCAGGGCGACGATCGAACCCTCACCAACACGGAAGGACACGTCGTCGAGCAGCACCCGCCCGTCGGGCAGGTGATACCCGACCCCGGCAAGATCGACGTGTCCCATGGTCGGCCATGCTAGGCGCGACCGGCCTCAAGAGGCGATTTCATTTCCTGCTTTCCCCCTGGCCTGTGACCTTGCGCCGTGAGCCTGTGAACTTGCGCCCTGAGCCTGTCGAAGGGCGCACTCTGCGGGCTTCGGCAGGCGCCATCCTGAGCTTGTCGATGGCCTCAGCCCGCATTCACGCGGCGAGCAGCATCGCCAGGGCGGCGGTGTCGGCATTGACCTGGGGATCTATGCCCACCTTGCTGATCAGCTGCGTTACCGTGCCCTCCACATCAGCCTCAACCCAGGCGGCACGATGGTCGAGCCCGAGGTACGGCAGGCCGGGCAGGAAGACGCAACCCGACGCCACCTTGTACTCCGGAATGCTCGATAGCGTGCTCGACGGCGGATGCAGCACGATCAGTCCTGGGGGCTGATGCTCAGCGAACTGCCCCGGACGAAGGGGGTGATCACCCAGCAGTTGCCCCTCGGCTACCACCAGACCGACCGCCCCAGGATGCGGCTGCTCCGGCAGTTCTTCGCGTACCCGGAAGACAGTGCTGGCCGGCAGCAACCCCGGAACAGCGGCCATTTGCACGGCGAGCACCAAGAACCTGGCCCACTCGACAGTGTCGTTGGGCCAACGCCCTATGAGCATGAAGCCATACAGCGATCCATCGGCCTGCAGCGGTGCAACCTCGATCGACGATGGCCGAAAGCCATCCATGATGACCTCCCAACTCGCTGCCTACGTACAGCACCGTGGTACGTCGTTGATCACCAGCCGAGCTTGGCTCAATGGTCCACACGCAGCGGTTAGCAGACAAGGGGGTAGGAGTGCCAAGTCATAGCTGCGAGCGTGGAGAAATCGGGCGGCGCCCGTGCTTAGCCAGGCTGGCGCGCCGCTGTCCTGGACGCGCGAGCGACTGCGAGCGAGGAAGGCAGCGGCTAACGAGCGCCAGCCTCAGCGAGCGCAGCGAGCAATCTCAGATTGCGCGAGCAGCTAAGAAAAGGGCTCAGCAACAAGATTGGTACGTGATTGTTGTGTTGGAGCCACCGGAAGTCTCAATTCCGCACGCGTACTCCAGGGAGCCTCTACCGCAGTGAATGCGACGGTACCGCCCGCTCGAACGACTAGCTCACGGACGATGGCCAGACCGAGACCTGCTCCCCCTGAACCGCGACCTCGAGCGTCATCGAGCCTGGTGAAGCGCTCGAAGATCCGCTCTCGATCTTCGGGCGGGATGCCTGGGCCGTCGTCGCTGACGCTGATCACGGCCCAACCCAGATCAACTCTGGCGGTCACTTCCACCTGCGTTCTGGCGTGCCGCACCGCATTGTCAACCAGGTTCCCGACCGCCCGATGCAGCTCGTCGGCATCGACCATGATCATCACCGGCTGGTTCGCGACGAGTGTCACACGGACACGGGCAGCTGCGTACGCCCCGGTCACCTCGGCGACAAGATCGCGAGCATCGACACGGGCCAATCGAGCAGGTGACTTCGTGTCGGCGTCGGCACGTGCCAGCAACAGCAGGTCCTCGACGAGGCCCGACAGCCGTTTGACGTCCGGCATGAGGTCGCTGGGTAACGTGCCGCCGTCGCCAAGCCGGCCGGCGACTTCCAGCTGCGCCTGAATGCTGGCCAGCGGGCTCCGCAGCTCATGAGCAGCGTCCGCAACGAAGGCGCGCTGCCGTTCTTGAGCGCCAGCCAGCCGATCGAGCATCTCGTTGAGGGTGACGGCAAGCGCGCGGATCTCGTCCGCGGACGGCGGCACGGGGAGCCGTTCACTACCCCTGACCGGGCCGCTGAGCCTGCCCTTTCGGCTGATCTGCTCGGCACCGGCTCGCAGCTGCTCCACCGGTCGCAGTGTCCAGCCGATCACTCGCCACGCGACGACGGCCAGAGCCGCTAACAGCAGCGGAAAGGTGATAAGCAGTGCGTTCCGGAGTGCCGTACGCGTCGCGAGTACATCGCCATACGGCAGACCGACGATTACGCTGACAGGCGCCTCAGAGCGACCTGCGGGGATGGCCTGGACCCGCAGCGGCCCGGAGACACCGACGCGCACCCCGTCCACCAAGACGGGCTTGCCCGCGAGAGCGGTTGCCAGCTCGTTTGGCGGCAACAAAGGGGTCAGCCGGTCGGCTGTCACCGAACCGCCGACGACCCGTTGCTGGCCATCGACGACCTGGACGACCTGAGCGCCAGACACGGGAATGGGACTGGGCAGCCGATCCTCGTTGACCATTGCGGCAACCTCGCCAGCACTGGCCAGTGCCTCATTGTCCAGGGTGCGATTGACCGAGTACGTCAGTGCACCGAAGAACGCCAGACCACCCATGATCAACGCGATACCGACTCCGGCGAGCCCGATGATCATCAGCCGGCCCCGCAGGCTCATCGTCCAGAAACGCTTCACGTGGTGAGTACCTTGCTCACGCCGCCAGCCGATAGCCGAAGCCGCGTACGGTGATCAGACGATCATTTCCGATCTTGCGCCGCAGATAGCCGACATAGACCTCAACAGCATTGGGCGCGACATCGGCGGCGCTGTCCCAGACGTGGTCTAGCAGCTCAGCCTTGCCGATCACCCGTCCGGCGTTGCGGATC
>DASRJV010000023.1:0-4384 GCA_035649295.1 Propionibacteriaceae bacterium | reverse complement strand
AAGACCTGGTGCGTGGTGCTACTCGTCGTCGGCCTGCTGGGCTTGGTCTTCATCGCGACGGTCGCATACGTCATCGCAGGGCCCGACGGTGTCAAGGTCAAAGAGGAGGCCCAAGCACTGCCGAAGGGTGGCCCTGTTCCGGAGCAGGCGCCTACGTCGACCATGACTGGTCCCAGGTAGCACCTCAGAAGATAGGTGTAGACGAGCAGGCATCTCACTGGCTTTGCCGGGTGTGAGCAGCAGTCCATCTGCCGTCTGGAGACGGCTAGCGGGTGTCCGGACGGTGAATTTGGCGCCGGTTTGCCATCCTGAGCCAGACGGCAAACGTTGAGCAGTCAACGCCATGATCGAGCACCGGCAGTAGTCAGGAAAGGGATCAGCGACGCCGGCGAGCGGTTGGACTCAGAACCAAGCTGAATGCGGACACTGCGGGCCGGGCGGTCAGCCTCTGCGCAGGACTGCGTACGCGATTGAAGGCTCATCAGCCTTCCTGGCCTGTCGCTCCAACCGGGGAAGTAGCTATAGAGGCGGCTTTCGTGCCGGAAACGGTGGTGGCACGCCGCTCTGCGCGAAGCAGCAACACCAAGGCGGGAAGCATAAGTAGCGAGTAGAGGGTGACGCCCCAACCAAACAGACACAGAGCGAGGTGAAACCCGATCGCCCCGATAAGGCCGATTTGAGTCCTAGGTCCACCGCCAAGAATCAGCACTCCGACTACGGCCTCGAAAACCACTAGCAAGCCGATAAAGAGAAGTTGGTTTGGGCCGACCACCGCGCGCCATGCAGTTGTCACCCAGCCGAAATGGGCCTGATCGGCGAAGCCGGCATAGTCGGTTCCAAATGCAAGATTTGCGGCGTTGAAGGCTGCCCCACCCAAGAGCATGAGCAGGCCAACGGCGAAACGCCCGATGTATCGGGCCCGCCTGCTCCATGTCGCCAGCACACTGGCCACAATCGCCGTAGCGACGCATGCGATCCAGAAAATCTGGACCGAAAGGGCTTCTTGCACGGGCCCTCCTTCGAGGTAGTGCCTGTCTCTTCTTCGATCCGATCAGATCTCCACCAGGTCTCTGTAGAGGCAGATGTCCTGCGCTGCTGAGGTCGTTGGTCAGCTCCTGAGCTCGCGCTCCTGGCTAGGTGTGATCGGGCGTGTCGGCTGGCGCATGATCAAGATCAAGATCATGATCTTGATCGGCAAAACGGCCGCAGAGGCTCGAAATGCAATGCGGCGGCGCAGACGCGACAATAAGAATGATCGGGCGAGACCTCAATGAACAGCAGCGAGGCCGCACGGCCCGGCATCAGTAGGTTGCGGCAAACAAGGCAGACAAGGTCTCGTGCCCGACAGAAAGGGATGGCCCCGAATGACGACAGATGAGATGACCCCCGCTCAGCCAGCCGCAGGACAGTCTGCGAGTGACGAGCGCAAAGCGCCGCCAGCTGCGGTGGTGATCTTCGGCGCATCCGGTGATCTGACCGCGCGCAAGCTTGGCCCGGCAGTGGAGAACTTGGCCCGGCACAAGCGGATACCGGCCGAGTTCGGAGTGGTCGGGGTGGCCCGCACCCAGATGGACCCTGCTGACTTCCGGGCCCGGATGGCTGGGGCGGAAAGCTCGGTGATGCCCGCGCTCAACGAGGGCTTCCGGTACGTGGCAGGGGGCTACGACGACCCTGATACCTACCGCCGGCTGCGGGAGACCCTCGACGCGCTCGACTCCGAGCGCGGGACCTCTGGGAACCGGCTGTTCTACCTCGCTACGCCGCCGGAGGCGTTCGGCCCGGTGATCGACGGGCTGGCTGGTGCGGGGTTGAACCGCCCACCCGACGGCTCATTCTCCCGAATCGTCATCGAGAAGCCTTACGGGCACGACGAGCGCAGCGCCCTGGCGCTAGACGACCGGGTGCACGCGGCATTTGATGAGTCGCAGGTGTTCCGGATCGACCACTACCTGGGGAAGGACACCGTCCAAAACTTGCTGGCACTGCGGTTCGCCAACTCGATCTTCGAGCCGATCTGGAACCGGACCTGGGTCGACCACGTGCAGATCACTGTCGCAGAGACACTCGGGGTCGGCACCCGCGGCAGCTTCTACGAGCACGCTGGCGCCACTCGCGACATCCTGCAGAACCACGTGCTGCAAGTACTGGCGCTGGCGCTGATGGAGCCGCCGGCCTCGTTCGAGGCTGAGGGAGTCCGCAACGAGAAGGTCAAGCTCCTGCAGTCAATCCGATTGCCGACCGTGGAGGACATCGACCGAATCGCTGTCCGGGGCCAGTACACCCGCGGCGGAACGCCGGACGAACTCATGCCCGGCTACCGGGATGAGCCGGGGGTCAACCCGCTCAGCCGCACCGAGACCTACGCCGCGCTCCGGCTGGACGTCGACAACTGGCGCTGGGCTGGGGTGCCGTTCTACATCCGCACCGGCAAGCGGCTACCTAGGCGAGTCACCGAGGTCATGCTGCAGTTCATGCGTCCACCGCACCTGCCGATCCGGCTCGACCAAGCCACTGGCCTCTCCCCGGACGCGCTGATCCTACGGATCCAGCCCGACGAGGGCATCACCCTGCGGTTCGGCGCCAAGGTGCCCGGTCACAGCTTCTTAGTCCGCTCCGCAACGATGGAGTTCAACTATGAGGCCACGTTCGTCGAGGAGTCTCCCGAGGCGTACGAGCGGCTCGTGCTCGACGCACTGATCGGCGACCCGACTCTGTTCATCCGTTCAGATGAGGTCGCCCAGTGCTGGCGCATCATTGATCCCGTTATCGGTTACTGGGCGGACGACAGCCATCCCATCCCGCTTTACGAGGCTGCGTCCTGGGGCCCCAGCGAAGCCGACCGTCTGCTCGAACGCGACGGCAGGGCCTGGCGAAACCTCTAACTACTCCGGCACGACAGTCCGGCGATCAATCAGCTGCCCGAGCCGAGAACCTCGCGCAACTTCTCGGCAAATGCGTCCGGGTCGCCGGTCTGGCCGTACTCACCCCCGAGGAAACCGGCATGGTCGCTCGGGAAGGTCACCGGCTCAGTGCCGAGCCGTTCTGCGACGGCAAGGGCGGCACGGCTGGTCATCTGGCCCCCCGACTCCGCGCCGGCGGCCATCACGATTCGGGTCGGTGCGGCCCGCAGCGCGTCGAAGTCTGGTTCGTAATGGGTGCCGGTGATCATGTTCTGGCCGAGCATTGGGTCCGTACGCGAGCCGTCATCATCGGTCGGCAGGCCGAACATCGCCGGGTCTGGGGCCGGCCGGCCGGCGACCTCCGCGGTGAACGGTCCCTGGTGGCTGGTCACCGCGATGAAGTGCGCCATCCCAGCGCCCCAGCCGCTGCGCTGGTACGTCTCGTGGATGTCGCGGGCGGCTGCCATTGCGTACTCGCGATCGGGCAGGATCGAGGCGAGAGGCGGCTCGTGAGCGACCAGCGTCCGTACATCTTCCGGATGCTTGGCCACGAGCGCCAGCGCGTTGACCGCTCCACCGCTGCTGGCAAACAGATCGACCGGACCGCCACCAACTGCCTGTATGAGCCGATGCAAGTCATCGCCATGATCATCGGGCGTAGCCGGGCTCAGCGGATCGGTTTTCTGACTGCGCTCGGAGCCACGAGGGTCGTATGTCATCACAGTGCGGTCCGTGAAGTGCCCTGCCAGCGTGCCGAATCCGGCTGCACCCATCGGTGAGCCGATCAGGAACAGGATCGGCGCAGTGCCGGCGTCACTCTGCCGGATGTCGTACGCCAGCGTGGCACCTGGGACCACCAGGGTCTCGGTCGCCAGCTTGGTCGTGGTGGTCATGGTGTCTGTCCTCGGAAACGTGTGGATTTCATACCTCTGTGGACTGTCCTCACAGTCCAACCTCATCGGGCTCGTGACGCATTATGTCTGGACGATCGGCTGGTACCGCAGCAGCGCGATTGATCAGCCGGCCCAGGGTGTTGCCTCCCCCATCCCTCAGGCTCGTACGTCGCTGGCGAGGATCGCGTCGATCTGGCCGACGGCCTGCTTCAGCCCTTCCTCCATTCCCATAGCGATCAGCTGCTCCATCGCCGCCGCGTCAGGGAAGATGCTCTGGATCGTCATTCGGGTTTGCCCTTCGCGGATCTCCGCGATCGTCACCCGGGCTTCGTTGAGCGGCATGTCGGAGTTCGCAGTGCCATCAGCGTTGGCGAAGCCGTCGCGGAAGATGAGCCGATACGGAGCATCAGCATCGACGATCTCCCAGTAGCCGCGTGATTGATCGCCCTCCGGTCCGGTCATGTGGTATTCGACGCGGCCACCGGGGCGCAGGTCATGCGACGTTACCGTCGCCGGGTAGGTTGGCGGGCCCCACCAGCGCTCGAGCTGGCGCGGATCGGCCCACAGCTGCCATACGCGCTCGGGCGAGGC
>DASRJV010000022.1:0-5107 GCA_035649295.1 Propionibacteriaceae bacterium | reverse complement strand
CGCTCCATCTGCTCGGTCATGATGTCGTCTCGTCTCCTCGGCTATGCACTGCGTGCCCACGACCTGGACATGAAAAAACCCCTCGCCGGGTCGGGCATGAGGGGCTGCCGCGCAGGGTTCCTACGCGGCTAGGTAAGGAGGGCAACGCGTTGCATAGGGTTCAGGGTAGCGCAACGCGTCTTGGCACTCCCCTGGTTATGCATCTGCGAATGAGGAGTTATCGGATCGCGCCACGCGCCGTGCTGAGGAGGAGGGAGGGGACATGCTTCTCGTCACCGAGCGACGACGAAGTAGGCGCGCTACGAAGGCGCGATCCGCGCCCGCGATGTTCGCGCCGTCGATCTGCAGGAGGAGCCGACGAAACCCTCGATTATGGAGCTGCTTTCGTGGATGATCGTTTCGTCGGATTCGACGAAGACGGCGGCTTCCCGGCGAACATCGCAGCGAGCGGAGCGAGCCAATAAATAGAGCGAGCGCAGCGAGCGGAGCAGTTAGACACGTGCGCCGCCTCACCAACGACCAACTACGTCGGCGTACCCTGCACCGGCAGTTTCCGGCAATTCGAGGTCGCGGTCCCGCAGCGGTCGTGGAGCTGTTCCAGCGGCTCGGACCGATCCAGTCCCAGGTGCCACGCGCGCCCTTCCTGACGATCTCCTCCCGGTTGCCGGGCGTCAGCTACGACACGGTGTGCGCGTTGTTCGAGTCGCATCAGCTGCTCAAGACCAGCAACATCCGTGGCACCGTCCACACCAGTGTCACGGAGCAGTTTGCTTGGCTGGACGCCGTCGCCCGCCGCTCCCGGGCGAGGCAACTACGCAGCGTCTTGAAGTTACGGCAGATCACGCCCGAGCAACTAGCTGCCGAGATCGAAGGGTTCGCCTCAGATGCCTGGACGCCGCGCTCAGAGATCGTGGCGCATGCCCGCGCATGGCTGGCCGAACGCCAGATAGATGGCGCCGCCGAGACGCCGGAGGTGCTCTCCGACAGCCTGCTGTGGGGTCACAGCGGGTTGCTGCGCCGTCCCCGCGACACTAGGTGGGACAAGCGCACCGACATGTTCCATCGACGCGCTCGTAGCCTGCTGCCGGACCTGCCGGAGTGGAGCTTTGCGGAAGCTTTGGTGGAACTCATTCGGGTCCACCTCGGATCGTACGGCCCTGCGCTGCGCGAGGATCTGGCGTTCTTCTTCGCCGTCGGCCTGATCGCGGTGGACGATGCGCTGCGGCGTCTCGGCGATGAGATCGTGCGTCTGCCTGGTCCCAATGATCAGGACTATCTCGACCTCGCCGATCCCCCTCGCGGCGGTACGGCGGATCTTGGAATACGCCTGCTGCCTGAGTTCGACGGGTTGCTGGTCGGCTACCACGGCCGGAATCGCACCCGGTTCCTGACCGAGCACCAGCTGCCGAAGGTGTGGGCGAAGGTGAACGGTCTGTTCTCCCCGGTCGTGCTCTACGGCGGACGTCTGGTTGCCAGCTGGAAAACGATCACCAAGGGCAGCCGCACTGACATCGAGGTCACCATGCTTGATCCGCATCCGGTACTTGCCGAGGACTTGTTCGACGAGGCGATCGCGGCCACTGAGCAGGTTCTCGAGCTCAAGATCACTGACCTGCGGATCCACGCACCGCTACGCTGAGGCCGAGTCGACGTGAGGAGTGGCGGATGACCTGGCTGGTGACCGGCGGCGCCGGCTACATCGGTTCCCACGTGGTACGCGCTTTCGTGGCCGATGGGATCGCGGCGGTGGTCATCGACGACTTGTCCAGCGGACACCGCAGCTTCGTACGCGAGGACATCCCCTTCTACGCGGGCAGCATCCTGCACGGCGAGCTCCTTGATCGGATCTTCACCGAACACAAGATCAGCGGCGTAGTCCATCTCGCCGGCTTCAAGTACGCCGGCGTCTCGGTGAGCCGCCCACTGCACACCTACACACAGAACGTCACCGGCATGGTCACTCTGCTGGAGTCGATGGCCGCCCACGGCGTTGTGAACTTCGTCTTCTCCTCTAGTGCCGCCGTCTACGGCACGCCGAGCACCGATCTCGTCAGCGAACAAGACCCAACCAAACCAGAGTCACCGTACGGCGAATCCAAGCTCGTCGGCGAATGGCTGCTGCGCGATCAAGCCACGGCCACCGCGTCCGGCCCTGCGCCGCTGCGGCACACCTCGCTGCGATATTTCAATGTGGTCGGTTCGGGGTATGAGGACCTGCGCGACACCAGTCCACACAACCTCTTCCCGCTGATCTTCGAGCGGCTGGTGGCGGATGAGGTGCCCTACATCAACGGGGAGGACTACCCGACCCCGGACGGCACCCCAGTCCGCGACTATGTCCATGTCTCAGACCTGGCGCTCTCTCACGTTGTCGCCGCCAAGGCACTCGAGGCCGAGCGGCCACTGGAGCCGGTTTACAACCTGGGCAGCGGAAGCGGGCTCTCGGTACGCCAGATCATGGATGCTGTCGCCCGAGTCACGGGCATTGAGTTCACACCTGAGCTCCGTCCGCGACGCGCAGGAGACCCAGCACGGATTGTGGCGACCGGTGACCTCGCTGCGCGCGATCTTGATTGGAAGATGCGTCACACCGTCGACGACATGGTTGCGTCCGCCTGGGCTGCTCGGCAGACCGCTGAGCGGTCAAGCTGAATAACTCCGCAAAGTTGTGACCATCGCATCGCTCACCCCGAAAGTGGTCACGTACGACACCGATTCGGCCGAATTTCTTGCCGTTCGTGACCACTTCCGGTAAAGCCGGCCGAAACATAGCCGTCACATTTCGTTCGCAAGTGTGACTCAGGTGTAACCGAAGGCACGTTTGGCGCAACACACAGCTAGCAGAGTCTTGCGTAACCTCGGGCGTCCCAGGATCCAGCCGCCTGAGGCTCCCAGTCATTTCCAGTCCCGTCACCGAAAGAAGCAATAATGACACCACTAGAGATTGACACTGGAACCACTGCGTGGCTCCTGACGTCAGCAGCGCTGGTGCTGCTCATGACGCCAGGACTTGCCCTCTTCTACGGCGGCATGGTCCGTGCGAAGAGCGTTCTGAACATGATGATGATGAGCTTCGGGGCACTCGCCTCGATCGCTGTCATCTGGGTCCTCTGGGGCTACTCCACCGCCTTCGGAGACGACATTGGCTACGGCCTGATCGGCGATCCTCTTCAGTACCTGGGTCTCAAGGACCTGATGGGTGCCACCACCGAGGTCTCGTTCAATGACCAGACCGGCACCTATCCCGTGATGGCGTTCGTCGCGTTCCAGGCCGTGTTCGCGATCATCACCGTTGCTCTGATCTCGGGCGCGATCGCCGACCGCGCCAAGTTCAGCACCTGGATGATCTTCACCGTGATCTGGGCCACCCTGGTCTACTTTCCGGTCGCCCACTGGGTGTTCGACTTCTCCGCCGGAGAGCATGTCGGTGGCTGGATCGCCAACAACTTGAAGGCGATCGACTTCGCAGGTGGCACCGCGGTTCACATCAACGCCGGTGCGGCCGGCCTGGCACTGGCGATCATCCTTGGCAAGCGGCTGGGCTGGAAGCGCGATCCAATGCGGCCGCACAACCTGACGCTGGTCATGATCGGTGCCGGCTTGCTGTGGTTCGGCTGGTTCGGCTTCAATGCCGGTTCCGCAATCGGTGCGGGCACTACCGCGGCAACGGTCTGGGTGAACACTATGGTCGCCACCGGCGCTGCATCCCTGGGATGGCTGATCACCGAGCGCATCCGCGACGGCCATGCCACCTCTCTCGGCGCCGCGTCTGGCGTCGTCGCCGGACTGGTCGCCATCACTCCCTCCTGCTCCTCGGTCTCACCGGTGGGCGCGATCATCGTCGGCGTTCTCGCAGGCGTGATCTGTGCGCTGGCAGTCGGGCTGAAGTACAAGCTGGGCTATGACGACTCGCTCGACGTCGTCGGCGTGCACCTGTTCGGTGGTCTCTGGGGCACCCTCGCGGTGGGCTTCCTGGCAACCGAGGCCGCCCCGGCCGGCGTCAATGGTCTGTTCTACGGCGGCGGGTTCGACCAGCTGTGGCGGCAGGCAGTGGGTGCCTTCTCGGTGCTGGCCTTCAGCCTGATCATGACCTTGCTGATCGGTCTGCTGCTGCACAAGACCGTCGGGTTCCGCGTCAGCGGCGAGGAAGAGCAGGCAGGTGTCGACGAGTCCGAGCACGCTGAGACCGGCTACGATCTCGGCACATTCGGTGCCGGAGCACGTGGCTTGTCCTACGCGGGCTCGACGCCAAGCCAGGTCGGGGCAGACAGCAAGAAGAACAACGATCAGGAGGTGTCGGCATGAAGCTCGTCACAGCGATCATCAAGCCGCATATGTTGGACGAAGTGAAGACCGCACTGGAGTCGTTTGGCGTCGAGGGAATGACCGTCAGCGAGGCAAGCGGCTTTGGACGTCAGCGGGGCCACACCGAGGTCTACCGGGGAGCGGAATACACCGTCGACCTGGTGCCGAAAGTGAGACTTGAGGTGCTCGTGGACGACGAGGATGCCAAAGACATCATCGACGTCCTGGTCAAGAGCGCTCGGACCGGCCGCATCGGTGACGGCAAGGTCTGGTCGGTTCCTGTGGATGAAATCGTCCGCGTGCGAACCGGAGAGCGCGGGCTGGACGCGCTCTGAAGCGTGATCTAACCAGCGAGCGTCTCAACGTCGCGATCCGGTCTGAGTGGTCTTCCACAGCAGGGCCGGATCGTCGGCGTTTGATCACCGACTGCGTTGAGTCCGCGCTGGTTGAGCTGTATACGGCAGTGGGCGGCCCTGAAACCGGGGCCGCCCTTGCCGCTGTCGGAAGTCTGGCGCGGCGAGAGCTTGGGCCACGATCAGATATCGACCTGGTCTTGCTGCACGACGGCAAGTCTTCAGGCAAGATCAACGGGCTAGCAGCAGAGCTGTGGTATCCACTCTGGGATTCGCGGATCCGAGTTGATCATGCGGTGCGTACGCCAGCAGAGTGTGCCGAGGTCGCTGGCCGCGAACTTAGTGCAGGTGTGGGCCTGCTTGACATTCGGGTGATCGCCGGCGACGCAGAGCTGGTCAAGGGGGCTCGTACGGCGCTCCTGGATAGTTGGCGCGGTCATGCCCGAAAA